>JASFEJ010000091.1:0-6143 GCA_050124895.1 Dehalococcoidia bacterium | reverse complement strand
TGCCTATGGTGGTCCTGGTCGATGAATACAGCGCCAGCGGCAGCGAGGTGGTGGTCGGCGCCCTGCAGGATTACGGGCGTGCCACCATCGCCGGCACCAAGACCTTCGGCAAGGGCAGTGTCAATGTCCTGCACCAGCTTAGCGACGGCTCGGGTCTGTATGTCACCATCGGCCGCTGGTTTACCCCGGAGGGTCGGCTCATCGAGGGCGAAGGTCTTTATCCCGACTACGCGCTTGAGCTTGAGGGCGAGGACTTAATCCAGTGGGCCATAGACTACCTGAGGGGTAATTGACGCTTTGAAAAGCCGGGCGCTCAGGGTATGGATAATCGCGGCGCTGACGCCGGCGCTGGCGGCGGGTATTATCCGCCTTGCCTGGGAGATGACCCGTCACCCCCACCCGGGCAGCCTGGCCATAATAATCGCGCTCATGGTAGCCATTAGCGCCACCTACGTCCTTCTCCTCTACCTCACTATCAAGCCCAGCCTGAAAAAGCTAAGGAGCTTGCCGGTGGTAATAGCGGCTACGGTAATAGCTGCCGGGGGCGTTATCGGTTGCATCATCCACTTCTTCCGTTACATTACATCGCCCAAGGCAAATTTATTCATTAACTTTTTGCTGGCCGGCCTGCTCATAGCCAGCGCCCTGGCTATCTGCGGGTTGATTCTATGGGTCTTCTGGCGGCTGCGTAAGGGCAAAGAGGTCTAGTTATGGACAGAGCCAGGTTCGAATGGCTGGTGGAGAGGGCGGTGGCCGACCTGCCCGAAGAGTTTTACGCCCGGCTGGAGAACGTTGACGTCGTCGTCGAAGACTGGCCGTCGCCCCACGAGCTGGCGAGATTGGGCTTAAGGAGCCGCTACGAACTGCTCGGCCTTTACCAGGGCGTACCCCTGACCAAGCGCGGCGGGCATTACGGGCTGGTGCCGCCCGATAAGATAACTATCTTCCAGAGGCCGATTGAGGCCAAGTGCCGTGACGACGACAGCATCACCCGTGAGATTGGACGGGTAGTCCGCCACGAGATAGCCCACCACTTCGGCATCGGGGACAGGCGCTTAAAAGAGCTGGGAGAAGGTAAAGAACTCTAGTCCAAGTCCCTGACCATATAGTCCCCCTGTGACTTATAGCCGAACTCGGTGCGGTAGTATTCCCGGGCGCCGATGCCGCTTAAGATGGTCATTTGTCGTGCCCCGAATTCCCCGGCGGCGATTCGCTCCGCCTCCCGGAGCAAGGCTTTGCCCAGACCCTTGTGCTGGGCCGCCTCGGCATTCTGCCCGGCGAGGGGTACCTCGGGGCCGTAGACATGCAGCTCCCGTATTATCGCTGAACTTCGGCTGCCCCGGGGCTGAATCCTCAGGCGCAGTATGGCGAAGAGCGTTTCGTCCTCGTCCTCAAAAGAGAGGAAGATTTCTTGGCCACCCGCCGCCCCGTAGTCTATTCGCACCAGCCTGGGCTCGCCGATTTCCCGGCCCTCCCGCGCCCGGTGGCCATACTCGCGACAGCGGATGCACTGGCATTCGATTCCTCTCCGCTTCATTTGCTGCTTGACCGTTCCCCTTAATGAGTCCTTGCAGCCGGCGGTGATGAACTTAGCGGGAATATCGCGCAGCACCCGCGATATCCTGACGTATTTGGGCACGATGGACTTAATCTCCGTCATGAGCTCGACCATGGTCTTGACGTCGTAGGGCTGGTAGCGGCCTTGCTGATACCACCTCTCCAGCTCGGTGCCCTCAACGACCATGGTGGGGTATAATTTCAGGCCGTCGGGCTTAAAGCGCTCGTCCTCGAAGAGCCTTCGGGATAGCTCCAAATCGTGCTCGGGCGTGGAGCCGGGCAGCCCTGGCATCCAGTGATAGTGCACCTTAAAGCCGTACTGCCTCAATAGCGCTGTCGCTCTGACCACGTCCTCGATTTTGTGCCCCCGCCGCGTTAGTTTATATATTGCGTCGTCCAGCATCTGCACGCCCAGCTCGACTCTGGTGGCACCGAACTGGAGCATGCGTTCTATCTCCTTTTCCCCGCACCAGTCGGGCCTAGTCTCGATGCAAAGCCCGGTGCAGCGGTGCTGGGCCGTCTGGTTGCGCTGCTTGGCCTCTTCCAGGTCGGCGGAATCCTCACCGTTGAGGCCGTCGAGGCACTCCTTGATGAACTGGTACTGGTAGTCCTCGGGAAAGGCGAGGAAGGTGCCCCCCATCACAATCAGCTCGACCTTGTCGGTGGGGTGCCCCATCTCAGCTAGCACCCTCAGCCTCGTTTTGACCTGCTTGTGGGCGTCGTAGTCGCACCTTATCGCCCTTAAGACCGCCGGCGATTCCGGGGTGTAGCTCTGGGGCGTTGACTCATAGGTGGGGCAATAGACGCAGTTTCCCGGGCATTTTAAGGGCTCGGTCATCACCGCCACCGGCGTCACCCCCGATATCGTCCTTGCAAATTTCTTCATCTTGTGCCATAAACAGTGTAGCAAATTTGACCGAGAAACAGAAACATTGTATTAGGGGGTATGCTACCTTTTTTACCCCACCCTGACGGACGTTGGTTTTTCGTCCCAACCCAGCCCGCCCTAATGAGATAAACTCCTTAACCTGAGGGTTACGCCCCCGTCCCCCAATAAGGGGCTGGTAGGGGATTATCCCCTATAGGGTGGGTATTGGGTGGGACAATAATACGTACGCTAACAAGATGGGGTGGTGGGAGAAACCTTGGGAGGCATGGTGAATAATAAAGAAATCTTTGACCAAATCGCTCCCAGTTGGTATAACTTCCGGCACTGGTCAATATTCCAGATTGAGCTTACGGCACTGGCCCGCCGCTGGCAAAAGGGTAAGCTGCTCAATGTCGGCTGCGCCCACGGCCCCGACTTCCTGCCCTTCAAGGAAGGCTTCGAGCTCTACGGCGTGGACTTCTCCGCCGAGATGCTAAAATTAGCCGAAAAATACGCCCAAAAGTTCGGTTTTAGCGTCGAGCTAAAAGAAGCCGACGTCCGCCAGTTGCCCTATGCCGATAATAGCTTCGATTGGGCAATAGCGGTGGCGACCTATCACCATTTGGGGGGAGGGGAACACCAAGAAGCACTTAAAGAACTAAAACGCGTGCTCAAACCGGGGGCTGAAGCCTTTATCACCGTCTGGAACAAGTGGCAGCCCCGCTTCTGGTTCAAGCCCAAAGAGCTAAAAGTCCCCTGGCGGCAGAAGGGCAAGACCCTCTACCGCCGCTACTACCTCTTTTCTTATGCCGAACTGCAAAAGCTGGTGAAGCAAGCGGGCTTTGAGGTGTTAAGCTCTTTCCCCGAAAGCGCCTACCGCTTCCCGCTAAAAGTATTTTCTAGAAATATATGCCTGCTGGTAAAAAGCTGACCCAGCCTATTTCTCCATCTTCTTGCGGAGTATCATGATGACGACGGCGGCCAGGGCATAGAAGCCAGCAGCGGCGAACATGGCAGCGTATTCCATTGGTGGTGCCACACTGGCCCACAGGTCCCTATTGACAACGCCCACGATGAAGGCGCTGAATCCCATCACCATCCCAGCAATGAACAGTACCCAGGCACCTACTGTAGCCAAAGCTTTAAAGATATCCGGCATTTTCTACCTCCTTGAGGTTTTAATAAGCATTAATCACCTTGGTAAAGCAGGGTTAAACTGGCCTATTTTTCCATCTTCTTCCTGAGGAGCATGACCACTACTGCTAGAACGGCAGCGGCAATGGCCACGGCAAACATGGCGGGGTATGTCATCGGTAGGTCTCCACTGCCGTAAAGGTCCTCATTGACAATGCCCATCACGGCGGAACTTATCCCGATTACCCAGGCAAAAATCCAGATTCCCCAGGCGGTTACGGTGGCGAGAGCCTTAAAATAAGACGGCATTTTCTTCTCCTTAGCTTTTTATTTTATGCCTTATAATGAAAAAGGGGCTGGATTTTCCAGCCCCTTTCTTATTTTCAAGGCTATTGCTGACGGGATGAGCTGCCTTACTCCGGTTATCCATGTTGTCAATGAACTAACTACTCTCTCGCGGTTTTGCTAATATTATATCATCTACCGTCAAGGAGGTTTTTAGGGTTAATCCTTAGCCTTCCGGGTGTAGACGACCAGCTCGCTGCGTTTGAAGCCCAGCTTCTGGAAATAGTTTTGCAGCTCCCAGTGACGCTCGTCGATGACGGCACGCACCGTCTTAATCCCTCTCTCCTTACAGCGCTTGGCCAGCGCGTCGACCAGTTTGGTGGCGATGCCCTGCTTCTGGAAGGCGGGGTCAACGATTAGCATGTGGATAATGCCCACTTCATCGACGGGTATGCCGGCGAAAACTATCCGCCCCCAGATAAAGCCGATGACATTGCCGTCGACCTCGGCGACACAGCTCAGGTCGAGCGGGCCGCCGGGGTTGGTCGAGGCTACCTCGTCAAAGGTCATGGCGCCCCGGTAGCTTAAGCGGCTGCGCTTGACGCCGGGTATCTTTTCATCCCTGATTTTGCTGTAAACGGCCATCATGGCGTCAATATCGCTGCGTTCCATGGGTCTTATCTTTAGTTCTTCGGTACCGGCCATCAAAATCACCCCCATTTTATCTCTGTCGGCAGGTAGCGCTTTTCAGGACAGGTTGTGTTATAGCCAGTCTATTAGCTTTTATTAGCCTTTGTCAAATACTCTTAAATGGACAGGGTGTGGGCTTTGTGGTTTAATTTAGCCTTGGAGTTGATAAGGAGCGGCTCGTGGACTTCGACTGGGGCAAAATAGGTCAAATACTCTCCTACCTGATACCGGTGGCTGTCTTCATCATCTTCAACATCTTCATGCGCAAACAGCAGGAGCAGAAACGGCGGCTGGAGGTGGTTAAGGGGCTAATCAACGAGATAGAGCAGAACCAGAAGCTGATGGAAGCCTACCTTCTCCAGTGGCAGTATAAGAAGTTCAAGACGGGCCACTGGCAGCGGCACAAAAACAAGCTGGACTATGTCGACCCGGGTCTGCGCTCTACGCTGGCCAGCACCTATGAAATCGCCGAGGGCTTCAATAAAGAGATAGAGCTGGCCAAGCAGCAGAAATCGACCAGCTACCTGGCCGGTATCAGGGTGGATAGACTGAGAGAGCCACTGGCTAAGAGCCGGCAGGGGCTGGAAGAATGGTATGCCCTGAACAAGGATAGAAAAAAGCCCCCCGAAGATGAGGAGGCTTCGCCTTCATAGCTACTTTTTGGCCCGTAGCCGCTTCATTTCCTCGGCGTGCGCCCGTTTCAAGCGGGCTAGCTGGGCTTCAGCCGCTTTTACATCCTTGATGGACATCAGCACCGCATCCTCGCGGTTATCGGTGTAGTAGCCGTGGCGCGAGCCCACCCTGACGAAGCCGTACTTGGCGTAGAGCTTCTGGGCTTCGGCGTTGGAGGCGCGCACCTCCAGGGTGATAAGTTGTGCCCCCAGCTTGATAGCCAGCTCGATAATGGCGATGAGCAGCGCCTCGCCTATCCCTTGGCGGCGGTGCTTTTCCCGCACGGCGATGTTGGTGATGTGGGCTTCGTCCACCAGCAGCCAGAGGCCGGCGAAACCCATGATATATTGTTCCCCTTCGTCACTGGCGACGATGTAGTGGGCCAGCCCATTTTTGAGCTCGCGCTCGTAGTTGGCCGGCGGCCAGAGGGTAGGGAAGGCTTCGCGGTCAATTTCGGTGACCTGGGTTACGTCTTCCTGTTTCATTAAACGCAGTTTCACGGTTTTCTCTCGCCCTCAGAGATTATTTTAGCATATCCCCCAACGTCTTTCTCCCCATCCCCTCACCTTTGTTATCGAACGTTGTTGTGACCCGCCCTGCCCACCCTTAGAGGGGATTCTCCCTCTAGAATTCCTTCCGGGTTGCGGCCACTCCACCTCTCCCTGTTTGGGGGGTTATTAAGGGGGGCGAAGCCCCCCTTGGAAAGACGTTTCTGGGTGGGTTGGTGTGGGTAAAAAAAACCTGGGGGGCGGGGAAAACCAACTTTTGGGGGGATTTTCAAACTATCTTTTTGCCTATTGCTTCGTTATACTATATGCACAGGACAACACCACAGTTGCCCTAAATCCAGAGGGGGTTGTCAGGTGCAAGGTGAAGAGAGCCTGGTTCGGCGGGCGCAAAAAAACGACCAGGAAGCGTTTGCCCAGCTGTACGAGGA
>JASFEJ010000090.1:0-6185 GCA_050124895.1 Dehalococcoidia bacterium | reverse complement strand
GCGCAAACGGCGGCGATGACAATCCCCCACCCCACCGCTATGGCCCCCCCACTGATGCCGTTCATCAGGTAGCCCACGCCCATAAGCTGGACGGCGCCATAAGGAACCAAGAAGACCAGGGCCAGGATGGCGGCGGTCGCCCCCACCCCCCGGTTCTGATAGCGGTCGCTTAAAAGTTCCATGGGCGAGACGTAGCCGAACTTCTTACCCGCCAGCCAGAAACGGGGCAGGAAGAAGACCATCATAAACATGCCACAGAGATAGGTCAGCTCGAAGCCAAGGGCACCAACGCCGCTCAAGTAGGTTAAGCCCGCCAGCCCAATCATCATAAAGGCGCTGTAGGTGGTGGCGCTGTAGGTCAGCGCCGAGATGAAGCCACCCACCTTGCGGTTGGCCAGGAAGAAATCGCTCACTCCCCCACCCAGCTGCCGCCGCGCCATGAAGGCGATGCTTAAACCAGCGGCGATATAGATGCCAATGCCGAACCATACCCAGAAGGTGGTGCTCATGGCTTCACCTCCCGCCACTTAAGGAAGATGATAAAGGCGCTGGCGATAGCCGCCAGGACCCATATCGTCCAGAATAAAAAGGCGGCGCTCATCTTCTCCACACTGGTGAGAACGTACCAGGGGATAGCGATATCCAGCGCCAGCAAAAGACCGAACCAGACCCAGGCCCAGACTGTCTTGGTCATTTCCGATACCTCCCCCTAAAAATATTTAGCCGCCATTGTAGCATAGAGAAACGACAATGTCATCTTTCCCCAAAACTAAAGGCAGCTATGAAACTATAAAGCTAAAAAAACCGTTTTTTAAGCCTCTCTAAAGGCTACAATCATTGCCCCTGGACCACCGTGCACCCCCAGCGTCGGTCCTACCCTGGCCATCCTTATCTTTCCTTTATCAAATACGGAACCGATACGCTCCGCCAGCGCCTCGGCTTCGTCGGGGGTGGTGTTGTAGATAACAGCCAAATCTTGAATATCTCCCGCATTTTTGACATACTCAAACAGCTTATCTATACCTTTAGCCCGGGTGCGGACCTGACCCGCCGGCACCAGTTCTCCATCTTTTACAGTCAGCATCGGCTTAACACTCAATACCGAGCCCAGCAGCGCCTTGGCCTTACCGATACGCCCCCCCAGCTGGAGGTATTTGAGAGTATCAAGAAGAAACAGCAAACGTATCTTAGGCATGGTCTGCCTGGCCACGGCCTCCACCTCGTCCAGGCTCTTCCCGGCCTTAGCCGCCTCGGCGGCGGCGATGACTACCAGTCCCAAAGCCATGCTCAACGTCTCCGAATCAACCACCTCAACCGAGCACTCATTCACCACCATCCCCTTGGCCTGCAGCGCCGAGCTGCAGGTGCCGCTCAGCTTAGCCGAGAGATGAATAGAAACAATCCCATCAGCTGCTGATAGCTTCTGGTAAACATCCACGAAATCCTGCGGACTCGGCTGAGTGGTGTTGGGGTGGACGGAGCCTTCCGTCAACCTCTGGTAGAACTCGTCCTCGCTGATGTCCACCCGGTCGCGTAAGACCTCCTCACCAAAACGCACATACAACGGCACTACGGTAATCCCCAGCTCTTTAACTAGCTGGGCAGGCAGGTCGGCAGTACTATCGGTAACTATCTTTACCGTCATAAATTCCCCCTTAAATTAACCGCCCCTTGCGGATTGAATGCTGCATTATAAATAGAACAACTAGCCCCCGTCAATTCCTATCCAGTCTAGGTATGTGTTAAAATGTTTTAAAATGACCGTTGTTCTCTCCCGGCAGGAAATCAAGCGGCTGCTCAAGAAAAAGCCGCCCCTTATCGAAGGCTATGTTGACCTCGAAGAGCAGGTCCAGCCCAACGGCGTTGACCTCACCCTGCGCGATATCGCCCTTATCCAGTCGTCGGGCACTATCGCCGCCAGCAACGCCCAGAGACAGCTCTCCGACCTCTCGCCGCTCGTCTTCGACGGATTAGGCTACATCGACCTCGTCCCCGGTGCCTATATCATCACCTACAACGAGGTCGTCCACCTCCCCAAAGACATCATGGCTCTGGGCCGACCCCGCTCCAGCCTCCTCCGCTGCGGCGTTACCGTGGGCACCGCCGTCTGGGATGCTGGCTACGAAGGCCGCTCCCAGTCTTTGCTGGTGGTCTATAACCCGCGCGGCTTTCGGCTGCAAAGAAACGCGCGGGTTATGCAGCTTATCTTTATGTATTTAAGCCAAAAGACCGAGGGCTATAAAGGGGCTTACCAAGGGGAGAATATAGGGTAAGCCTTCCCCCACCCCACTTTTATATCTTTTCCCACCCACCGCCCTTTTAAGGTAAAGAGGGGTTTCACCCCTCTTAAAAACTCCCCTAAATAAAGAATTTATAGAGGTCTAACCTATATAGGGTGGGTGTGGGGTGGGAAAGAAAGACGTACGCTAAACAAGGTGGGGCGGTGGGGAAAAGCCAGAGTTGATAACTTTCTGCTCAACCCCGTTCGGCATGGCGCTTAATCCCTCTGAGCCAGAGCCGCCGAATCAGTCCACTGCCCGGCCTAATAATGCGCCAATATGGAGAAAAATCTTTCACGGCTTGAGGGCTTAATCCCATCGTCCGGCTTTCCGTATAAGCGGTAACTACACCCGGAGTATCAGTTTCTTTAATAAGTAAATTGGCTATCACCAGGAGGTAATCGGGGTCCTTAAAAGCGATAAACTCCGCCGCGTCGGTCACTGACGGGACAGTACCGCTTTTTTTGTTCCACACCCGGCCGATTTTACGCGGTACGATCAGGCCGAAGACGTCCTCACGGGGAGGCTGCTTCTCAATCATCGTGAAGCCATTCTGCTCAAGCTGCTCCATAATCGGTATGCCGGTTTTCATGTTATTCCCCCTACGCCCTACCAGCTTTTCGGGCAGTTCGCGAAGGAAAAACAGCAGCCGGACGATTCCATTAACTTCCGCCCAGGTGGTTTCTTCAACGGCGCGGTAGGCTACTTCAGGAGTGGCTTTAATCCTGATAGTATGAACTTCCGTGAAATCATATTTAGGTATATATTTATCCAGCAACATGGGCTATATCCCCTTTTAAGGGTAACTACCGGGCGGTAAAGAAAGACCTGCGCTAAACCACAATGCTCAACGCCTTGGGCACCACCCCAAATTCCACCGGACACTCCCCCAGCACCTCCCCGTCGGCATAGAGCAGCATCGGCTCGGTGGACTCGATGGTAACCTTAGACGCCTTTTTCACGCTGACCTTGGGCAGATTAATATGCGTCCCCTTATAGACCTTGGGGAACTCCTTGAGCAGCTCCAGCTTGCCGAAATCGCCGATAACCACCACGTCCAAAAGCCTGTCGTCAAGCTCGGCCCCGGGGGCAATGCGCATGCCTCCACCCATGTAGTTGCCGTTAGCCACGGCCACGCTCAGCACGCGGCAACTCTCTTCTTCATCCCCTACCTTGAGCACAATCGACTTATTCTTATAGCTGACCAGCGTCCGCAGCATACCGGCTACATAGGGTATGGTGCCGCCGAAAAACTTGGGCAGGCGCTCGGTCTCCCTGGTCACAGCGGCATCGAAGCCCACGCCCGCCGAGTTAACGAAAAAGCGCTCCTGCCTCTGGCCGTCGCTCTGGTAGGCCACCACACCCACGTCTATGGTCAACCTTCTGGAACTGGTCAGCTTGGAGCAGGCGTTGGTATAGTCCCGTTCCAGGCCCGCCGAGCGGGCGAAATCGCTGCCCGTGCCCGTGCTCACCACGCCCAGCGCCGTGGCGGCAGCATTTTGGGAATGGATGATACCGTTGGCGACCTCGTTCACCGTCCCGTCCCCACCCACCGCCACCAGGCAGCGGTAGCCGTCGCTGGCGGCCACCCGCGCCAGTTCCATGGCGTGTCCCACGCCCTCGGTGTAGTTGAAGTCGAAGGATAGTCCGATGCGCTCCAGTAGTCGGCTGATTAGGGGCCACTTGCGTTGGGTGGAACGGGCTCCTGCCACCGGGTTAACGATTACCTTAGTCCGCAGTTCCGCCATTTAGCTAAACCGCCTCCCGGCATTAAGCCAGCTGTCGCCGTTTGCTGAAGAAGAGGCTAGCGACGAAACACACCGCCAGATAGAGTGACATAGAGAGCACAGAAAGGCTGGTGGACGGGGTCTCCAAGCTAAAGGGAGCGTTGCTCATACTACCCATGCCCCCGAAACCCTCCATGAAAGCCTCGTAACCGCCGTAAACAGTGGCAATGCTGTCACCGTTGGTGGACAGCATGAACCAGTGCGGCTGCCCCGTCATCATGAGGACGCTATCAATAATCGGGAAAATGACCATGATGACAACCAGCGTCATAACGGTGGCGCTCATGGCTCCCTTCAATATCGAGCTGAAGAAG
The DNA here is from genome assembly GCA_050124895.1 of Dehalococcoidia bacterium. Classification (GTDB taxonomy): domain Bacteria; phylum Chloroflexota; class Dehalococcoidia; order Dehalococcoidales; family BS750m-G39; genus E44-bin88. The sequence continues at coordinate 1,805 of JASFEJ010000090.1, read as the reverse complement.
AAGGTCACGGAAAGGACGGCGCCCGCGTAGAGCAGGCAGAGCCCGAATGAGGAAAGCGTCTCGATGGGGACGCTGCCGTATATCGCCAGCAGGGAAACAGCCACGATGACGTAGCCCAGGATGATGAGCAGCAGCACTGAGGCGTAGCAGGCGATATACTTGCCGATAACCAGGGTGGTGCGCCGCACCGGATTGGTAAAGAGGATAAAGCCAGTCTTTTGTTCGAACTCCCCGGCAATAGCGTCACCGGCGAAGAAGATAGCCCCCAGTGTGGCCATGCTGGGACCAACCGAGAGCAAAGCCGCCATCACCATGATATTACTGGGGTAGCCGTCGCCCAGCGTCGGCACTAAAATTAGCACTGCCAGCTCGGCGACAGCAACCAGCGCTAGGATAATATAGAGCCGTTTGCGGCGGATGTGCTTTAAAAACTCGTAGCCGATGACTATTCTAAGTCTTTCCCATTCACTCAAGGGGAGCCTCCGTCAACTCAAGGTAAGCGCCTTCCAGCGACTTGTATTTTTTCTCTAAAGCGGCGATGCTGTCATAGGCGAGCAGCTTGCCGTGGTCGATAATAGCCACCTGATTGCATACCTGGCTGACCTCGGTAAGCTGGTGCGAGGCGAAGAAAATCGTCTTCTCCTTACCCGCCTTCTCGATTATCTCCCGGAACTCGACCACCCCCCGCGGGTCCAACCCCAGCCCCGGTTCGTCCAAAATGAGCACGGGTGGGTCGTGGAGCAGTGTCTGCGCCAGGCCGAGACGCTGCTTCATCCCCCGGGAAAACTTTTCTATCTTGACCTTGCTCCATTCCTCCAGCCTGACCAGCTTGACTACCTCCTTGATACGCTGTTTCAGGTTGTCTCCACCCATCCCCCGCAACCGCCCCAGATAGCCCAGCGTTTCTTCGGGAGTCAAAAAGGAGTAGAACTCGGGCGTCTCCACGATGGCGCCGATTTTAGCCAGTGCCTGTTCCGGCTTGGACGAGACATCGACGCCGTCGATATAGGCCGTGCCCGATGAGGCGCGGATAAGACCGCACAATATCTTGAGGGTGGTGCTCTTGCCGGCGCCGTTGGGCCCGAGCAGTCCCACGTTCTCGTTGGCGGGCACCGTCAGCGACAGCCCTTTCAGCGCCAGAAACTTGTTATAATACTTGGTTAGATTCTCGATGACGATAGCTTCAGACATCCTAACCCTTGACTCCTTATAAACTTCACCTATTATACCACCATACCGCCACCCATACTAATCCAGATAGCCTATCTCGGCGGGTGGTCTTTTCTTTATGTCAACCTCTATGCCGGCTTCCTTAAAGAGCTCGACAAAGGCATCGTCGTTATACTTACCGAAGCTGACGTAGCGCTTTATCTTGGCGTTGGTCAGCATCTTGGCGCAGAGCACGCAGGGCGTGTGCGTGCAGTAGATGGTGCTCCCCTCCAGACTGACGCCGTGCAGGCTGGCCTGTATGATGGCATTCTGCTCGGCGTGAATCCCCCGGCACACCTCCTGCCGTGTCCCCGACGGTATCCCCATCTCATCACGCAGGCAGCCCAGTTCCAGGCAATCTTTCAGGCCCGAAGCCGCCCCGTTATAGCCCGTGGACAGGATGTGCTTATCCCTCACCGCCACCGCCCCCACGTGGTGACGGCGGCAGGTCGAGCGCTCGGCGACCACCGAGGCTATCTTCAGGAAATATTCGTCGATATCGGGCCTGACCGCTTTTTTCATTTCAGCAGTGATACAATCCTCTCGGTTTCTTTTATCAGCTCCTCGCGGGAAGACTCGTTGACGATGGTAAAGTC
>JASFEJ010000089.1:0-6186 GCA_050124895.1 Dehalococcoidia bacterium | reverse complement strand
ATACGGTGTAGAAGTCCCTGACGCTGGCGTAGCGCCACATCCGGCGGTATAGGCCGGTGAAGAAGAAGATGATGATTTTAGCCGCTAAGACCGGCAGGATGAGGGTCTGGAGAAGCTCAAACTGGGCGGATGGGATGCTGAAGTCGAAGCGGAAGAGGAAAGCCAGCGCAAAAGCAGCGGCCACTAGGACGATATCAATAAGAAACTGCGGTATATGATAACGGCTTATTTTGAACAAGCGCTGACTCCTAAAGTTATTTTCTAGAGTTTGGCGACTATCTCCTTCAGATTTTGGACGACAAAATCAATCTCCGCCTCACCTAGGTTGCCGTAGAAGGGCAGGGCGATGGTTCGCGCCGAGACACGCTCGGTAACTGGGAAGTCTCCTGGCCTGAAGCCGAACAGATTTACATAAAACGGCTGTAGGTGTATGGAGGGAAAGTAGTAGCTGCAACCGATGCCCCTTTCCCGTAAGTTTTTCAGAATCTTATCCCGCTGCTCCCGTGAATAGCCGTCCGCCAGCACGATGACATAGACGAACCAGCCCCGCTTTATCTCTGGTGTGGAGAGGGGAGTGATTACCTCCGGCCAGTCCTTGAGCCGGGCGTCATACATTTGGGCGACCCGTTCCCGCTTGGACAGAAGCTCCTCTATTCTTTCCAGCTGGGCGACGCCCAGGGCGCAGTTAATATCGCTGAGGCGGTAGTTATAGCCCAGCCTCTGGTGCTCCGGCCATTGGTTGTTGGCCGTTCGCCCCTGATTTCTCAGGCTGCGGCATAGGTCGGCAATTTCTCTCTGGTTGGTGACAATGACCCCGCCTTCACCGGTGGTCATCGGTTTGTTGGGGTAAAAGGCGAAGGCGGCGGCCTCGCCGAAGGTCCCCGCCTTTTTCCCTTTGTACTCCGCCCCCAGCGCCTCACAGCTGTCTTCAACCAACTTCAGATGGTGCCTTTTAGCTATTGGCGCCAACTTGTCCCAGTCGGCGGGATAGCCAAAGACATCCACGGCCAGAATAGCTTTGGTACTGGCCGTTATTTTTGCCTCGATGCGGTTAGCGTCGATGTTCAGCGTCAGCGGGTCAATATCCACGAAAACGGGCTTGGCTCGTTCGAAGAGGATACAGTTAGCCGAGGAGATGAAGCTGAAAGGCGTGGTGATGACCTCGTCGCCTTCCTTGATGCCCAGAGATTTTATTATCAGGTGCAGGGCGCTGGTGCCGCTGTTTACGGCCACGGCCTGTTTCACCCCGACAAACTCGGCCATTTTGGTCTCAAATTCGACCAGCCTGGGCCCCAGGCTCAGGTCGGGTGTCTTGAGCACCCGGGTGACGTACTCAATCTCGAGGTCGGTAATATCTGGTTTTGACAGTGGAATCTTCATAACGGTTCCCGTTAGCTTTCTCTTTGCTCCCATCTGCCTCTGAAGGTAATCCAGAACGACAGTAAGATAAGCTTGATATCGAGCCAGAGGCTCATCCGGTCAATATAAAGGTTATCGTATTGGAACCTCCGCCTGTAGCCGGGGCTGAAACGCTTGCCGATGTAAACCTGAGCTATGCCGGTCAGCCCTGGCCTCACCTGGCTCCTTTTCTTATATCCCGGCACCTGGCCGATATTATCGTAGCGCATTCTCTGCCGACCCTCAACCCTATAGGGGAGGGGTTTGGGGCCGACGAAGCTCATGTCTCCTTTTAGGATATTGAGCAGGACGGGCAGTTCGTCCAGGGCCGTTGCCCGCAGTATTTTGCCTATCGTGGTAACCCTGGGGTCTTGCTCTATGTCCGTAACCCGGTGCGGCTTTTCGCCCTTAGTCACGGGCTTCATAGTGCGGAACTTGACCAGGCTAAATTCCCTGCCCCCCCGGCCCACTCTCTTCTGGAGAAAGAGGACGGGCCCCCTGTCGCCCAGGAATATGGCTAGAGACAAGAGGAGCCATAAAGGGGAGGATAGAACCAGCCCTATAACCGCCAGCGCTATGTCGAAAATCCTCTTGGTGAAACGCTTCATCTCTTATAACCTAAATATCGGGCACCACTACCCTGGGTCTCTCGCCTATCTTACGGCAGGGACTACCCACGTTTATGCTCCAGGGTTCGATATCTTTAAGCACCAGGCTATTGCTGCCGATGATGGCTCCCTCGCCTATAGTAACATTAGGGTGGACCACCACATTGGCGCCGATAAAGGCGTCCTTCTCTATCACCACTTTACCCAGCATCACGTTTCTCTGCTCCTGAGGTAAGGTGGCACACATCCTCTTCCCGCCATAATAGGTCTCAGTTCCGGTAATTATCCTTGAGCCGACGGCAATGGCAGCGTAATCGCCTATCACCAGCTCTCCCCCACCAGTGATGCTGACGAAGAAGCCAATACCAACATATCGGCCAATTTTGATACCCTTACCACCATAGATAAAGGTGAAATCGCAAAAACGAGAATAGTCGCCGAGCTCTATCACCTCTGGCTTTATAATCTTGGCCATGGGGTAGATTTTTACTTCCCTCCCGCATCTCTTTAGCTTTCCCTTCACCTCTTCCCCCATTTCAGTCCAGTTTGACATCTTCCCTTACCTCCAGCAGTCTATCGGCTTAGAACCGGCAGCGAATGGTAGTCATGACGTATTCACGTCCCCTCCCAAATACTCCCTTAGACCCTCGGATAGAGTCTGGCGCGGCGACCAGCCCAGCTCGTCGCGGGCGTGGCCGATATTCAGTTCCAGGTGCCGGGGGCTGTTGCTGACCATCTCTGGCTGACGTTCTATTTTAACCGGCGGCAGGCCCAGCTCCGCCGCGATTTTAGAAAGATGTTCCACAAGCTCATTGAGGCTGACGCTGCCTCCGCTGCCAATGTTATAGACATTATTCCAGCCGCGGGGATATATCTGCAGAAGGCGGAGCAGGCACTGCGCCGCGTCTTTTATGTGCAAAAGGTCAAACCGTTGCCTTCCGTCTCCATGCACCGGTAACGGTCGGCCGTCCCGAACCAGCCGGGCGAACTTACCGATAAGCTCTTCCCAGCGCATGAACAGGCTGACCCCGTAGAGGCGAGAGAAGCGTAAGATTACGAAGTCCATGGCGCCCTTGTCTTTTTGAATAAGCTGCTCGGCGGCGTACTTCGTCTTAGCGTAGACAGTCTGGGGGTCCAGTTTGGCCTCCTCGTTCCAGGGGGCGCCTTTCATCCCGTAAACACTCTGCGAAGAGGTGAAGATGAAGCGTTTTACATTAGCGTCGGCGGCTAAACGGAGAAGGTTAGCCGTGCCTTCGATGTTGACTTTTTGGGCCTCAGCCAGGTCGCTGTCAAACCGGAAGGCGGCGGTGTGGATAATGGTATCTATGTCCGGCGGCAACCGTTGGAGCTGGCCGATATCGGCCTGAACCGGTATCAAACGCTGGCTGTCGGCACGGCACCACTGGAAAAGGCGCTGAAACTTTTTCTGGCGGCGCACCAGAGCCGACAATCTATGCTCCCGGTTGCCCAGCAGGGCGTGAACAACCTCGGCCCCGAGGTAACCGGTGGCACCTGTTACCAGTATGTTCATATTTCTAAAACCTTGGCTTCAGTTAGTCTAAAGAGTGGTCTTATTGGCATGTCCTTCCACCATGCCCTGCTTCTTCAGTGTCTCCAGGTCTTGGCGCGGTATCACGGCCTCCGTGATGTAGCGGCTGCAGACCAGGTTATCGGGTACTTTAAGACGCTTTTTAACCTCATCAAGCGGCTCGTTGAGCAGCACCCGGCGCAGGATGGCCTCGACCTCGTTGAAGCCCATAGCCGCCCTTACCGCCGTTATGCCGGTGAAGCGTGGGTTCATCTCGAAGAAGACGGGGCCGAGTTCGGTCATCTTGCACTGCAGGTTGCAGGGGCCGACCATTCCCCTTTCGGCCAGCAGCGACGCCATTTTCAAGGCGATTGCCTCGGCCTGGGGGATGGCCATGGGGTCGATGAGCATGGGCACGCCGTCCCTGAGAACGTTGCAGCTGGTGAACTTCCCCACCAGATTGCCCTGGTGGTCGTAGACTATCTGTATCGATATTTCGTCGGTCTGTAGTATTACGAAACCTTCGTAGACATCTTGCCGGGTGAGCTCTGGCCGCTTTTTCCGCCACCTCTCCGGGATGAGGTACTCCTGGACTATCTTGTTACCTTCTTGGAGATGCTCGTCAAGCTGCTCTTTGTTAAAGGCAATGGCTATGCCGCGTGATGCTGAGCCACCCACGGGCTTCACTATGAGCGGGAAGCCGACCTCGTCGGCGAGGTCAGCGGCCTCGCTGGCTGATACCGTCCTGGCGAAAGGTATGTTGTGTTCTTTAAAGAATTTGTATCCGGCCAGCTTATCGCGGCAGAGGTGAACGGCCTTGGCGCTGCCGGTCACCGGAAATATGCCTGACGCCATAAATCGCTCTCGAGCCCTTGAGATTATCATGACCTCCGGGTCAGAACCGGGGATGAGCACCTTTACCTTTTCTTTAAGCAGATTTTCCAGCAGTTGGTCGACGAAAGATGGGTCACTGGAATGCGGTATGGCATATCCCTTTGAGCAGGTATAGAGACCGGCGCTCCAGAGGTTGACATCGAAGCCGATAGTGCGCAGCGGTAGGGAGGAAAGACGTAAAGCACGCAGCACGGATTGTCCCACGCCGCCCCCCACCGCGGTGATGGCTACTCTGTAGGGTGTTTTCTCTCTTTTTCCAGTCATGCTCTTATTAATGCTCCTTTACCTCTTCCATTACCTCCAGCAGTCTATCGGCTAGAACCGGTATCGCGTGGTATTTCATAATATATTCATGGCCCCTCAACCCCATCTCCCTTCGTTCATCATTGCTCAAACTGCACAGTTTTACAATAGCCTGGGCCATTGCCGCTGAGTCCTCGGCGGGTACTGTTATTCCGCAGTTAGTCTCGGCGACCGGGTCGCCCAGCGTATCTATTGCCCAGACGATTGGCCTGGCGCAAACCATATAGTCCCAGAGCTTGTTAGAACTCATGCCATGCTCATATAAATCCGACTTTCTCCAGGATAGCACGGCTATATCGCTGGCTCTGAGCAGTTCGGGTATTGCCCCCTTGGCAATTGGCTTGTGGAAGCTGACATTACTCAATCTCCAATCTTTAGCCTTCGTTATCAAACCTGCCTTCTCCGGCCCCTCACCGACCATTAAGAAATGGACTTTATCTATGCCTTCGTCTTGGAGAATCCTAGCGGTTTCGATTATCGTGTCGAGGGCGTTGGCTATGCCGTGTGCCCCGGCATAGACGGCCAATAGCTTCCTTTTTGATTTCAGGCCGGCGATGGTTTTTGCCATCGCTTCGGGTAAGCCAACGTCGGAACGAGAGAATGTTTCGGGGTTCACCCCGTTGGGTATGTGGGCTACCTTATCGCCCGGAATGCCCAGCCTGGTTATGTATTCCGGGGCGTTCGGTGGCAGCACCACGATTTTCTCAGCCTTGCGGTAGAGGAATTTCTCCAGGATTCCGAGGAACTTGACCACCAGACTCTTATTGCTGTAGCCGCCTATCTCTACCAGCGTTTGCGGCCAGAGGTCGCGGACTTCAAAGATGAACGCGGCCTTTTTTCTCCGGGAGAGGAAGTAGCCCGCCAGGCCGGCGAACGGGTGCGGTGAGGATGCCAGAATCACGTCGGGCCTTTCTTTGAGCTTTCGTCCCAGGGAAAAGACGCGCCAGCCGTAGCTCAACATGTTCAACACCCTTCGCCAGTCGTTACCTTTGTGATAGGGGCGGGTCCTAATCCAGATAAATTCTACACCGTTAACCTTCTCCCGGCGGTAGTTTTGCTTTTTGGTGAGTCTTTCCTCTTTCCTGGTGCGGTGGCTAAAACTGGAAGCGAATATAGTGACCTGGTGGCCACGCTTGACCAGTTCCCGGGCAAAGTCATAGTGCCTGGTGCCGCCCGGGCTATCGGGTGGGATTGCGTAATGGTTAAGTATCCAGATATTCACTGCTTTAGCCGCTTCCTTTTAACTAAACTCTCATAAAGCTCAATAAGCTTCCGGCTTTCCTTTTCCCAGTTGTATTTCTCTAATACCGCCCGATTACCGTTTTGGCCCATCTTTCTGGCTTCAGGCGGGCGCTCTATTACATATTCGATCGCCTTGGCGATTTCGGCCGGGTTCAGCGGGTCTACCGTTAGTCCGCAGTTGTTACCCTCTACAATCTCCTTCCACAGCGGGAA
>JASFEJ010000088.1:0-6242 GCA_050124895.1 Dehalococcoidia bacterium | reverse complement strand
CCAACTTCATCTTCTGCCACGTGCTCAACGGCAAAGCCTCCCAGATTCAGAAGGAACTGGAGGACAGGGGGATTTTGGTGCGCTATTTCGACATTCCGCTACTGCAAAACTCCCTCCGCATCAGCGTTGGCAAGCCCGAGCATACCGACAAGCTGCTCAAAGCCCTCAAGGAGATCGGGGGGGATTAATAAACGACACGAAATGTGTTAAACTGGGAGCAAAAGTCTTCGAGGCGGTGAAGCGATGAAGAAGCCGAGGACGGCCACTATTAAAAGAGAGAGCCAGGAGACTAAGGTCAGCCTGGAGCTGATTCTAGACGGCAGCGGCCAGCAGCAGATAAGCACCGGCATCAAGATGCTCGACCACCTGCTCTCACAGATGGCGCAACACGGCCGCTTCGATCTCATTATTAAGGCCAGCGGCGACGACCAGCACCATGTCGCCGAGGACGTTGCTATATGTCTGGGCAAAGGCTTTAGCGAGGCACTGGGAGATAAACGCATTATTAGAATGGGCAATGCCACCGTGCCCATGGACGACGCCATGGCGGCGGTGGCGGTTGACATCAGCGGTCGGGGCTACAGCGTACTAGATTTGTCCTTCGCCGATAACGACATGCTCGGCTTCGCCACCGACCTCATCCGCCACTTCCTGGAGTCGCTGTCTATCGAGGCCAGGCTCAACCTGCACGCCCGTATCCTCTATGGCAACAACGACCACCACAAAGCGGAAGCCCTCTTCAAGGCACTGGGGCGGGCGCTGGACATCGCCACCAGCGTCGATGAGAGGCTGGCGGGCAAACTGCCCACCACCAAGGGAATGCTGGAGGGATAGCGCTGAATATATACACCCTGGCCATAATAGTCATTATCATTATCCTGCTCGTGCTGGGGCTGTTTATCATCCCCCGCTGGCGACTGAAAAGAGCCCTTCGCCAGGTGATTAAGATTTTCCGCCGTAACAGCGCCCTCGACAAGACGACAGCCAAGACGATTGACGAGCTGGGGCTGCGGCCGCGCGGCTTTGTCGAAGGGATGTTCCACGGGCGCGACTTCAAACCCTACGCCATGGACGCGCTGGTCAAAGCGGGAATCGTGAAGAGCACCGACGATGGCCGAGTCTACCTGGACGAGGAAAAGCTCATGGAATCGGGGATTGAGGGGCGCATTTCACCCTACCGCTAGAAATCACAGGGGGAAGTTGGAGCTTTCCCAGAAGCCGTCCCAGTCTTCCTTGGCTATGCCCAGATTGGACAGCACCTTGGGCGGGATGGGGTAAGACACGTTGTTTTCCCTCTCCAGCTTCTTAACGTGGCGGGCCATAACGAAGGTCATCGTTTTGATGTGCTCGTAGCTCATTCTAATCCGGGCGACCGTCGTGGCCGTCTTGCCGGGGCCGGGCTCAGGTGGGCTCTCGCCGAAGTTAATCACCGCGCCGTAGGGGCCGCCGGCGAGCATAAAATTATCGGCGTAGTATTCCGGGATTTCTTTCTCTTCTTCAGCCATATTATCTCTCCTAAAGTTTTTTACCGGTCAGCCTCTGGTAAGCCCGCTGGTACCTTTTGGCGGTAGCCTCAATAACGTCATCGGGGAGCATGGGGGCGGGGGGCGTTTTATCCCACCCCGAAGCGGCCAGCCAGTCCCTCACCGGCTGTTTGTCGAAGCTGGGCTGGGACTGCCCTACTTTGTGGAGGTCTACCTCCCAGATGCGGGATGAGTCGGGGGTTAAAAGCTCATCAATGATGACCAGCTTATCGCCGTCGAGGCCGAACTCGAACTTGGTGTCGGCGATGATAATGCCGCGGGCGATAGCGTAGCCGCGGGCGTAGTTATAGATGGCCAGGCTCTTCTCCTCAAGCTCGTCGGCCAGCGACTCGCCGACCATCTTGGCTACCTCTTGGCGGGACATGGGCAGGTCGTGGCCCTCTTCCGCCTTGGTGGTGGGGGTAAACAAGGGGTGGGGCAGCTCCTGGCTCTCCTTTAAGCCACTGGCCGCCTTTAAGCCGGAGATAGTGCCCTTTTCACGGTATTCCTCCCAGGCCGAGCCGGCCAGATAGCCCCGCACCACGCACTCGACCATGATGCGTTTGACCTTCTTCACCACCATAGACCGCCCCGCCAGGTAAGCGGGCGGGCTAACGTTGGCGGGGAGATAGGCTTTAAGAGCGCTAACGTCGTTGATGGGCTCTATCATGTGGTTGGTCATGAACTCTCTGGTCTGGTTGAACCAGAAGGCGGAGAGTTTATTGAGCACTTTACCCTTGTTGGGTATGCCGCAGGGCAGGACGACGTCGAAGGCGGAGATTCTATCGGTGGCGACAATCAAGAGTTTATCGCCCAAATCGTAGCTATCGCGCACCTTGCCCCTGACGAACATGGGCAGGGGCAGCTCGGTTTTGAGCAGAATAGAGGCGTCAGTCATCATATCGAGCGGGGGGCGAACTCCGAAGGCCCCACCATACCTCCCTGCCACTGAGATTCGGTCAAACCCAGGCGCGTGAAGATAACGTCAACGTAGCGCAGGTAGTACTGCTCGTCGAAGAGAGGTTCGAGCTCATCAGCGGGCAAGACGGCGGTAACCTCGGCGTCGGCCTTGAGCAGGCCGAGGAATTTCTTGCCCCCCTTCCAGGACTTCATGGCATTGCGCTGCACCATCTTGTAGGCCTCCTGGCGGCTCAATCCCTTATCGATGAGGGCCAGCATCACTCGCTGGGAGAAGATTAAGCCCCGGGTAATATCCATGTCCTTCTTCATCTTTTGAGGGAAGACGGTAAGCCCCTTCATCACCGAAGTGAAAATAGCCAGGGCGTAGTCCAAAACCAGGCAGGAATCGGGCAGTATAACGCGCTCGGTTGAGGAGTGGCTGATGTCGCGCTCGTGCCAGAGGGCGACATTCTCCATCGAGGTCAGGGCGTAGCCCCGCACCAGACGGGAAATGCCGCAGACGCGCTCACAGAGCTCTGGGTTGCGCTTATGGGGCATAGCCGAAGAACCCGTTTGTCCCGCGGCGAAGGGCTCCTCCGCCTCCCTGGTCTCCGTCTTTTGCAGCCCCCGAATCTCGGTGGCGAACTTCTCCAGGGAGCTGGCGATTATGGCCAGTGTGGTTACGAACTGAGCGTGGCGGTCGCGCTGTAGAATCTGGTTGGATATAGGCGACGGCGTCAGCCCCAGCTTGGCGCAGGCCCTCTCCTCAACCTCTGGGGTCAGCGTGGCGTAGGTGCCCACCGCCCCCGAAATCTTGCCTGCGGAAATGACCCTCTCCGCATCGGAGAGCCGCTGCAGGTTGCGTCTCATCTCCTCGGTCCAGAGCGCCATTTTAAGCCCGAAGGAAATGGGCTCGGCGTGAATGCCGTGGGTGCGCCCGATCATGACGGTGTATTTATGCTTCATCGCCTGCTGCGCCAGCACCGAGATAAGCTCTTTCATGTCCTCTCTCAGGATTTCCGTCGCCTCCAGCAGCTGCAGGCAGAGAGCGGTGTCGATAACGTCGTTGGAGGTAAGCCCGAGGTGGATAAAGCGCGATTCCTCACCTAGGCTCTCGGATACCGAGCCCAGGAAAGCGGTTACGTCGTGGTGGGTCTCTTTCAGGATTTCCGCCATGCGTTTGAGGTTAACCCGCGCCATCTTTATCTTGGAAAGCTCTTTGCGGGGAATAACGCCCAGCTCCGCCCAGGCCTCGCAGACGGCAATCTCCACCTTGAGCCACTGGTCGAACTTGTTCTCGTCCGACCAGACTCTTTTCATTCGGGGCCGGGAATAGCGCTCAATCATTTCTTGTCTCCCTTGAGTTGGCTACGATAGTCCTCGTAGGCTTTTCTTATTTTATCATGCTTTATGCCCAAGATTTCGGCGGCCAGATAGGCGGCGTTCTTGGCGCCGGCACTGCCGATGGCCACGGTGGCTACCGGTATACCCGCCGGCATCTGGACGATGGAGTAAAGGGCGTCGACGCCTTTAAGCTCGCCGCTGGCGATGGGCACACCGATAACGGGCAGCGTCGTCCAGCTGGCCAGAACCCCGGGCAGGTGCGCCGCCCCACCCGCCGCGGCAATTATTACCTCGATGCCCCGCTCCCGCGCCGAGAGGGCGTATTCCCGCGCCTTATCCGGGGTGCGGTGGGCGGAGATAACGTTGACCTCGTGCTCGATGCCCAAGGCTTTCAGGATATCCAGCGTGGGCTGGATGGCTTCGGCATCGGACTTGGAACCCATAACGACAGCGACCAGCGGCATTTTTATACCTCCCTTTAAGGAGTGGAAACACCTATATAATAATGTAGATTGCAGCTAATGTATATGGTATTTTAGCTCTATTTCACCCTATTTCAACAAAGCGATGTCTTTGCGGTAGTAACAGCCTTCGAACTTAATACGAGAGACGTTGGCGTAGACCTTTTCCCTGGCTTCGGTCAGGGTTTTGCCCCGCCCCATCACGGTGAGCACCCTGCCCCCGCTGGTCAGAACCTCGCCATTGGCGCCGAGCTTGGTGCCGGCATGAAAGACAACGATATCCTTATCCAGTTCGTCCAGCCCACTGATGGGAAAGCCGGTCTTATAGCTGCCGGGGTAGCCGCCCGAAGCCATGACCACCCCCACGCAGGCGTCGTCGCTCCACTCGATTTTGACCTGAGCCAAACTGTTATTATTGACCGCCAGCATGATGTCCACCAGGTCGGTCTCGAGCAGTGGTAGAGTCACCTGGGCCTCGGGGTCGCCGAAGCGGGCGTTGAACTCAAGCACTTTGGGTTCGCCATCGCCAATCATCAGCCCGCCGTAGAGGACGCCCCTATAGGGCCGCTTCTCTTCGTGCAGCGCCTTGACCGTCGGCTCCATGATTTTCTCCCGCACTGTTTTGGCCAGCGCCGGTGTCAAAAATGGCGGCGGGCTGTAGCTGCCCATGCCCCCCGTGTTGGGGCCCTTATTGCCGTCGTAGGCGGGCTTATAGTCACAGGCGGCCATCATGGGGACGACGGTTTGCCCGTCACTGAAGGCGAAGACGCTCATCTCCCGCCCCGAGAGAAACTCCTCAATGATAACGCGGTCGCCGGCGGCGCCGAAGGCTTTGTCCTCCATTATCTTAGAGAGGGCATCGAGCGCCTCCGTCATTGATTGGGCAACGATGACCCCCTTCCCCGCCGCCAGCCCGTCGGCCTTGACCACGATAGGCGCTTTTTGCTTTTGCAGGTATTCCTTCGCCTTTTTATAGTCGGAGAAGCTGACGCTCCTGGCGCAGGGTATGTCGTATTTCTGCATCAGTTCTTTGGAGAAGACCTTGCTCGATTCAATCTCGGTGGCTTTTTGGGTAGAGCCGAAAACCTGCATACCCCGAATCAAGAACCTGTCGGCGATGCCCTCGGCCAGAGGCGCTTCCGGCCCAATCACGGTCAGGTCGATTCCCTTTTCGCTGGCTGCCTTAACCAGCGAGTCGATGTCGGTGGGCTTGATGTCAATATTTTGGGCAATCTGGGCCGTACCCGCGTTGCCCGGGGCGACAAAGATTTCCTTAACATTGGGGCTCTGAGCCAGCTTCCAGACCAGGGTGTGCTCCCTGGCTCCGCCGCCGACGACTAAGATTTTCAACAGTCAGTCCTCTTTTCTAGCAGGAATTACTTATTATATTATTGAACCAGACCCTAGCTCAATGGGTTCTTAGCCCAGAACATGGTATAGGTGAATAACGCGTAATAATCCGGCAGATTCAAGATGAAATCCGGTGAATCCGGCCGACAAAGACGCTGGAATTCGACCCAATCATCAGGCGAAAGCTCGGCCTCCACATTGGGCCAGCGCATCTCGAAAAGCGCCACCAACGCCTCCCGCATCTCATCACTCAAAGGGGCACAGGCGCTGCCGGCAAAGGCTTCGCCCCTGGCCTCTTTAAGCCCCAGTTCCTGAAACCAGCCCAGCGCCCGGAAGAAATGCCACCCCGGTTCCTTCCCCGGCACAAAAGGGGCGATTCCAGCCGAGGTTGCCCCCAGCCGGGCCTCCAATCGGGGGTAGCCGGGGAGCAGCTTCTCTGAAGACCAGGCGGCGATGGCGACGATGCCGCCGGGCTTTACCACCCGCGCCATCTCTCTGAGCGAGGGCAGTGGTTCCATCGGCCCGTAACCCACACAATCGGCGCTCCACGCCCAGTCGAAGCTGTTATCCTCAAAGGGAAGATGGCGGACATCGCCTTCCTGAAAAGAAACCCGCTCCGATAGCCCCGCCTCTTTCACCATTTCCCCGCCGTATTTCAGCATCT
>JASFEJ010000087.1:0-6457 GCA_050124895.1 Dehalococcoidia bacterium | reverse complement strand
ATATAAAAACAAAGTACGAGGCTGATAATGAGCAAGGAAGATATCAAGGAAGAGAGCGCTTTGTCTGGTTTGCGCGTTCTGGATATTACCGAAGGCGGCTGTAATATCTGCGGCAAGATTCTGGGTGATCTGGGAGCGGACGTGATAAAGATTGAGCCGCCGGGGGGTTCCCCCACTAGACATATTGGGCCTTTCTACAAAGATATCCCAGATCCACAGAAGAGCCTTTATTGGTTCGCCTACAATACCAGCAAGCGGGGTGTAACGCTTGATATTGAAACCTCCGACGGCCAGCAAATCTTTAAGAAACTGGCCGAAACCGCAAATTTAGTGATTGAGTCATTCCCGCCGGGCTTTTTAGATAAGCTGGGGATAGGCTATCAGGCGCTGAGCCAGCTCAATCCTAAAATCATCGTGACTTCCATCACTCCGTTTGGCCAAACTGGGCCTAAGGCGCATTATAAGAGCACTGACTTTACCGCTTGGGCGACCAGTGACGGACTTTACGTCACCGGTGATCCTGACCGGCCGCCGGTTTGGATTAGTTTTCCGCAACCCTCTCTTCACGCCGGGGTTGAGGCTTGTGTCGGGTCGCTGATTGCTCATTGGCATAGCGTTAGAACCGGTCAAGGGCAAATCGTCGACGTTTCTATACAGGATACCTTTGCTAATCAAACAGAACAGACGCGCGTACATATTTATGAGTTTACGGGCCAGGTTGGTAGCCGGTCAGGGGATAGAAGGCTCCTACCGACGGGTGCGGCCAGGCGTCAACTTTTTACCTGCAAGGATGGGTCCGTAGCCTTTGAACTTTATGGCGGAGGTGTCCCCAGCTTAGTAAAGAGTACGCAGAATATGGTGAAGTGGATGGCAGAAGAAGGGATGGCCCCAGACTGGCTGATTAATTATAACTGGGTAGTGGATTACGATACTTCGACCACAACCAAAGAGGTAACAGACCGTATAGAGGAAGTATTTGCCAAATTTATTGAAACCAAGACCAAAGCCGAGCTTTTTGAGCAAGCTTACCAACGCGGTGTGATATTAGTACCGGTCCACACCGCTCAAGATATCTGCGAGGCGGAACACTTAAAGGCTCGCCATTTTTGGATTGAAGTTGAGCACGATGAGCTGAATAGCAAACTTCTCTACTGCGGGCTGCTAAACAACATCTTTAGCGAGACTCCGGGAAGAATTAGCCGACGTCCACCTCTCATCGGTGAGCACAACTTGGACGTTTATGAAGGGGAGTTAGGTTTAAGCCGTCAAGAGCTGATTATTCTAGAACAATCAGGAGTTATTTAACCTTAATCGTAAGATTTAGTTGAGTTTGATATCGGAGGTGGTAAATTGGTAGCAAAGAACCTTGGTGCAGGGGGAGAAGCACCTTTAAAGGGGATAAAAATTGCCAATTTTGCTTGGGTGGGCGTGGGACCACAAGGGGCTAAATACCTCTCATGCTGGGGAGCAACCACAGTCAGGGTGGAGAGTCACCGACGGCCCGATATGGCGAGACTGATGCTACCCTTCAAAGATAATATCGCCAGGGTAGATAACCAGCCTTGGTTTGCCGACATTAATGGCAGTGCCTATGGTATAAGTATTGATTTGAATGAGCCTAGCGGATTGGATATAGCCTGGAGGCTGGTCAAGTGGGCGGATATATTCGTAGAGAGTTTCAGACCGGGCACGATGAAGAGGTGGGGCCTCGACTACGAAGGCGTGAGCAAAGTCAGACCCGATATTATTTACATGAGCACCAGTCAAACAGGGGGGACCGGCCCGCTGGCAAAGTTTGCCGGCTTCGGTGTTCACGCGGCAGCGATGGCGGGTTTTACTCACCTTACTGGCTGGCCGGACCGGAATCCAACCCCCGTTCCGATGGCTTTTTCTGACCCCCTGGCGGCACGTTTTGTGGGCATAGCTATTCTATCTGCTTTGGAATACCGCCGCCGTACGGGCAAAGGCCAGCGCTTGGAAGTGTCTCAATGGGAAGCTTCACTCCAGCACCTCGCCCCGGTAATCATGGATTACTTGGTGAACGGACGTACCATGATTCGAAGCGGTAACTCACTCCCATATGCGGCACCACACAATGTTTACCCATGTAAGGGTGATGACCGCTGGTGTGCTATCGCCGTTCTCGATGACGCGCAGTGGAAAGCGTTCTGTAAGGTGGTCGCCCCAGAGTGGACGAAAGACCCAAGGTTTTCCTCGTTGTTGTCGAGAAAGAAAAACGAAGCCGAGCTTGATGAGTTGGTAAGCAAATGGACCAAAAACCTGACGGCTGAGGATGTGGAGGCAACTATGCAGGCGGCTGGTGTCCCCTGTCACTTAGTGTCAAACGTTAAGGATTTCTTAAATGATCCCCAGATAAAGCATCGAGATTTCTTGCCTAAGCTAAAGCACTCGGTGATGGGTTATCATACCTACCACAAACATGGCTTTACGCTGTCAAAAACAGAGGGTACTTGGCGTGCTGCGCCAGCTTTAGGTGAGCACAACGAATATGTTTTCAAAGAGTTACTTGGTATGACGGATGACGAGATTGCCGATGCGCTGATTGCGGGAGGTATCACTACCGACGCCGACCTGCCTGAAGTTAGGGCGGTCATCTGAGAAAACGAGCAGGCAATTCTTTGTTGTAGAAAGGAGGTATCGGATACTATAAGAGGAACGGGTTAACCAAAACCTGAAAAACAGCACAGAATTCAAGGAGGGACATAATGACAAAGAAACTATGGTTTATCCCACTGGCGTTATTGATAGCCATCAGCTTGGTTCTTGTCGGCTGTAATGGAGATACGGAGCCGACGGAACCGACGGAACCGACCGAGCCAACGGAGCCAACGGAGCCGACAGAACCGACTGAGCCTGCAGAGCCTGTAGTATTGAAGTATGGTGTTGGCGAGCCTCCGACGCATCCCTGGTCCGAAGCGGCTTTGGTCATGATGGACAAGATAACGGAAGAAACCGGTGGCTTGGTTACCTTTGACACCTATTTTGCGGCAACTTTAATCAATCCACGGGAATGCTTTGCTGAGATCGCGGCCGGAGTTGCTGATATCACCGCCCTTCCCATCGGGTTAGCGCCCAGCGGAGTGCTTGAGGTCGAGCGGGCGTTGATGGGTGCTTATTACGGCGTCTCCGACCTGACCGAGATCCGTGATATGAGCGCGGAAGTAATGGCCAAATTCCCTGAACTCGAGTCAGGTTGGGCTGATTTTGGCAAGGTTATAGCCGTGGCCACCATCCTCCCGTTCCAGCTGCACCTCACCGATTCCATAACCACGTTCGAGGACCTGGGCGGTAGGACAATCAGGGCCTGGTCCGATGTTGCTCCTGTGTTCGCAGAATTGGGCGCCGAGGCATTGAACATGCCTTCCGCAGACGTTTTTACGGCTTTGCAGAAAAAAACACTTGACGGCGCAACCGCCTCTTGGGAGCAGCTTAAGACCTATAATTGGGCAGAGGTAGCACAGTACCACATTCCCTTGGACATGGCTACCGGCGGTTATGGTCTTGTCGTCATAATGAACTGGGATACCTGGAACAGCCTGTCGCCGGAAATCCAACAGGTTTTTGAAGACAATTTTGATGATTGGAGCGAGGAAAACGACAATTGGGTGTCGCTGTCTGATGAAGCGGGCTACGAATTTGCCGAGAGTTTGGGTAACACCTTCCTCGATCTACCAGCCGAGGAGATACAGGGCTTTTATGACCTGTTAGATGCTAATTTCCGGGCAAGTATGGCGGCGCTTGACGCCAAGGGGTATAACGCGACTGCCATTTACGAAGAGATACGTAGCGTCGTAGAGGGCCAATAGTAAAAAAGATTTAACTGACAACTTGATTGTAGCTGAATAGAATAGAATAATATAGTGGTAGAGTAACTTTTCTCTCCACATGCCTGCCCCGCGCCTGAAAAGTTCTATCATCCTGCCGGGTTGCGGGGTGGGTGTGTGGCCTGTAGCTGATAGGGTGAGGTAGGGAGTTTTACGGTTAACCGGGGAGCCGAATGGATAATTTTGTTAGCATTGTCCACCGTATAAGCAGGATAGGTACGTACATAGCGAGCGGCGTCTTAGTAGCAGTGGTAGCTCTCGTTGTGGTCAGCATCATTACCCGCCGTTTCGGCTGGGCGGTTCCCGGTAGCTACGAACTTGTTGAGCTCCTGATGCCCGTAGCTGTCGGGTTTGCCCTGACATATACGGCGATAATGAAGGGGCATGTCGTTGTCGATATTGTAATGTCTCGGTTCTCAGAACGGGTTCAAAAAATCGCTGCCGGCGTTACTTCCTTCCTGGGCATGGGTATAATAGCCACCATAGTTTGGGCGGGTACCACGCTGTTGCAGGAAAGGTGGTTCGTAGAACGAACTGATGAACTCGATGTTCCGTTTGCCCCGTTCAGGATTATCTGGCTGTGCGGTTTGGCTCTCTTCTGTTTGGTGCTCTTAATAGACTTTGTTAAAGTGTTTAGCCGGCGGGTGAAGAAATGAGTCCAGAGATCGTCGGCATTATCGCTTTCGTTATTCTTTTTATCCTTATTGCCCTTAAGTTACCCATCGGTCTGGCCATGCTGGTGGTGGGGGCGTTTGGCATTTGGTATTTGATTTCGGGTAGCGCCGTTATCGCCAAAATGGCGATTGTCCCCTTTGATGTGGCCAGCCGGTACGACTTGAGCGCCCTTCCCGCCTTCCTGCTTATGGCTCATGTTATCTTCGCTTCTGGACTCGGCAAAGACCTGTACAATCTTGCCGCCAAGTGGCTGGGGTGGCAGCCTGGTGGCCTGGCCATGGCTACTGTGGCCGGAAGTGCCGGTTTTGCGGCTATCAGCGCCTCCAGCTTAGCTTCCGTAGTTACTATGGGTC
The DNA here is from genome assembly GCA_050124895.1 of Dehalococcoidia bacterium. Taxonomy (GTDB): domain Bacteria; phylum Chloroflexota; class Dehalococcoidia; order Dehalococcoidales; family BS750m-G39; genus E44-bin88. Next base: position 1,584 of record JASFEJ010000087.1, on the reverse strand, counting down.
TGGTGGCTCTGCCCGAAATGAAACGGTACAATTACAGCCCGCAGCTATCTTCGGGCACTATCGCCGCCGGGAGTACGATGGGCATACTTATCCCTCCCAGCGGCGTGCTTATCATTTACGGGATAATAACCGAAACATCCATAGGTAAGCTATTTATTGCCGGCTTGATTCCTGGAATACTTGAGGCCGTCTTCTATATCGTTACCATTTATATTCTTTGTCGGTGGAAGCCAAGCCTCGGTCCCCCAGGGCCCCGCTATAGTCTTAGGGAAAAGTTTGCCGCTTTCGGGAGCTGTGCCGAGATAATAGCCTTAATCATCCTTGTCCTGGTCGGGCTCTTCGTGGGCTGGTTTTCTCCTACCGAAGCCGGGGCGGTGGGCGCGGCTGGGGCTATTATCTTCTCCCTAATCAGAAGGCGCCTCGATTGGCCAAAGTTCAAGAAGGCCATTATTGACACGCTTAAGACTACGGGCATGCTCTATTGTATTCTCATCGGCGCCTTCATGTTCCAGTACTTCGTAGCGGTTACCAATATTCCCTTTGCCCTGGCCGAAACGATAGGCGGGCTGGCCCTGCCGGCTTTAGCCATTATGGCCTGCATTATGATATTGTACATCTTCCTCGGTTGCGTCATGGAAGCGATGACGATGATTTTGCTCACCATACCTATTTTCTTCCCTCTGGCGTTGAACCTGGGCTTCGACCCAATATGGTTCGGGATAATAATAGTGAGAGTAGTAGAGATAGGGTTGGTTACGCCACCGATAGGTATGAACGTGTATGCCCTGGCCGGGCTGCAGCCGGATGTGCCGGTGACTACTATATTCAAAGGCGTAGTTCCCTTTCTCATCGCCGATTTTTTCCACGTGATGCTCTTGCTCCTCGTTCCCGCGGTCGTGATGTTTTTACCCAATCTCATGTAATTAATTAAAGAGACTAATCAGGTTTTACCTTTAAAATACAGAATTACAGCTAGAAAGGATAGTATGGAGCACGTGGAAGACAAGTTTACGAAACTAATAAGTGCTGGCAACAAAGAAAACAGAACCAAATGGGCCACTGAGTGGCAGCAACAAGGTAAAAAGGTAATCGGGGTCTTAGATAGCCTGGTGCCTGAGGAGGTTATCTACGCCGCCGGCATGCTGCCCTGGCGGATTCAGGGCACCTGGCAAGCGGACGTTTCCCGAGCTATGAGGTATCGCCTGCCTCAGGGCAATACCTTCCTCAACCATGTCCTGGAGTCGCTGTTGGAGGGTGAGCTGGATTTCCTGGACGGCATGGTGTGCAGCGACCGCGACGAGGATTTTATACGTTTTTGGGATTACTGGGACTATCTCAGCCAGACGCGCCTCGTCTATCAAGTTCAGGTGCCTATCCTGGACTCGGAGTTAACTCGCCAGAGGTTTACCTCTAAGATACGAGAATTCCTAGACGTTATCGAAAAGTTCGGCAAGGTCAAGGTCAGCGATAGCTCCTTGCGCGATGCTATAGCCGTCTACGACAAGGGGCGTGCCCTGCTGAGAAAGGTTTACGAACTGAGAAAGCGGGAAGAGCCGCCGATAACCGGTGGCGAGGCTCTGGCCA
>JASFEJ010000086.1:0-6544 GCA_050124895.1 Dehalococcoidia bacterium | reverse complement strand
GATTCCTTTCCTGGAAGCAGTGGGTATCGGTAAAGACAGGCTCCGATTAGAATGGATAGCCGCCTCCGAAGCCCCCAAGATGGCCGAAACGGTAAAAAGTTTTACCCAGACCATAAGGGAGCTCGGCCCCAATCCAATCGTAGGAAAACTATCTAAAGATAGCGATATGAAGCAGGCAGCAACTGTCGGCTGAGGTGTTTTGGGCATCTAGCCTGGCCGTAACAGGAGATTTCTAAAAGGAGGTTTTACATGGCTAAAGTAGCAATTACCGTCAACGGCTCGGCACCACCCAACATCTACCCACCCATGATTCTGGGTTCCAGCGCGGCGGCCAGCGGGGATGATGTCACCATATTCTGCTGTCCCGGCGGCGCCCCGACTATGGTGAAGGGCGAGCTGGAGAAAATCTCGGGCAAGGGCCTGCCCAACATCGTAGAGCTTTACGATGGCATACGCTCACTGGGCGGCAAGATTTACGTCTGTGAGCTGGCGCTGGAGAACAAGGACCTTAAACCCGGGGACTTCAGAGAAGGCGTGGAAATCATTGGGGCCACTACGTTTATGGCCTCGATTTCGGACGCTAACATAACCTTCTCTTTCTAAAATAGCTAATAATAAGCAGCCTAATTTAAGGAGGTTATTATGGCACTGCATACATTGGATGTTTTGGGGCTTAAATGCCCGCAGCCGGTACTCAAACTGGCGGCCATGGCTAAAGACATTCCGGCGGGGGACACCGTAGAGGTTCTGGCTGACTGTGAGTCTTTCCCTAAGGACGTCGAAGCCTGGTGCGGCAAAACAAATAAGACGCTGCTCTTTTGCGTTGACGAAGGCGGCAAACACAAGGCGCAAATCCAGTTTTAGCCCGGAGGTTTTATGGAGGCAGGATTCACCCCCAGAATAGTTGGCTTCCTTTGTAACTGGTGTTCCTACGCCGGCGCCGACCTGGCCGGGGCCACCAAGCTGGAAGTGCCCTCATCCCTCTCCGTTATCAGGGTGATGTGCTCCGGCCGCGTTGACCCGGTTCTGGCGGCCACGGCGCTGTTGCACGGCGCCGACGGCGTGCTCGTTGCCGGCTGCCACCCCGGTGACTGTCACTACCGGGAGGGCAATTACTATGCCCGACGCCGCTTCGCCCTCCTCAAGAAAACCTTCGAAACATTGGGGCTGGACTCGGACCGGCTCATGCTCGCCTGGGTATCGGCGTCGGAAGGGCAGAGATTCAAGGACGTGGCCACTGAGTTTGCTCAGCAGATTACAGAAATGGGGCCAAACCCCATGAAGACAAAGACTTCGCTATAGATGGTGGAAGGAAATGACTAATAAAGGACAGAACGCTCCGGTACTGGTTATCGGGGGCGGTGTTGCCGGTATTGAGACCAGCCTGCTCTTGGCCAGCTCGGGTAGAAAGGTCTACCTCGTCGAAAAGAGCTCGTACATCGGCGGTAACGTCATCAAGTTCGAAGAGGTATTCCCCAACATGGACTGCGCCACCTGTATGATAGCCCCCAAACAGCAAGAACTCTTAGCCGACGAAAATATCGAGCTGCTCAGACTGAGCCAGGTCGAATCCGTCAGCGGCTCGGCGGGCGATTTCTCGGTGAAGGTAAAGAAAAAGGCGAGCTACGTCAACCTGGACAACTGCATCGGCTGCAACGCCTGCTTTGACCCCTGCCCTGTAGAGGTGGACAACGAATTCGAGGAGAGGCTGGCTAAGAGGAAGGCGATATATATTCCCTGCGCCGGGGCGCTGCCCAACGTCCCCGTCATCGACACCGAGAACTGCCTGCGCTTCAAGGGAAAGGAGTGCAAAGCCTGCCAGGAAGCCTGTATGTTCGAGGCTATCGATTACACCCAGAAGGATGAGGAGCTGGAGCTTAAGGTCGGCGCCATCGTCGTCGCCACCGGTTTCGAATCTTTCGACGTTAATCAGACCACCCAGTACGGCTATGAGAAGCTCAGTGACGTCTACTCCGCCATGGAGGTGGAGAGAATATGCGCCTCCAACGGGCCCACTCAGGGGCAGATTACTCTAAAGAGCGGTGAAGCCCCCAAGTCGGTGGCTATTATCCACTGCGTGGGGCGCGACCAGAAGGGCTATTGCTCCTCGGTATGCTGCATGGCCTCTCTCAAGCTCTCCCATTTCATTAAGGCGAAACTGCCCGCAGTGAAGATAAGCCACTTCTACTCCGACCTTTGTATTCCCGGTAAAGACTATCAGCATTTTTACGAAGAGGTAAAAGAGAGCGGGGTTGGCTTCGTCCGGGCTACGGTAACCGGGGTTACCCAGTCGGGGAAGGAACTGGCCGTCAACTATAAAACCGAGGACGGCAAGGAGAAAAGCCTGACGGCGGAGATGGTTGTTCTCAACCCGGCGCTGGAACCGGGGACCGATTCATCGAAGCTGGCCGGGATTCTTAATATCAACCAAGGCAAGGACGGTTTCTTCAGCGAGAAGGAACCGGACCTCAGTTCCATAGCCACCGCGCAGGACGGCATATTCATCGCCGGCTGCGCCCAGGGGCCCAAGGATATTGCCGAGACGGTCGCCGAAGCGGAAGCGACGGCAGGAAGAATACTTTCATTATCAAAGTAGAGGTTAAAAAGTGGCCAAGAGAATAGGCGTTTACGTTTGCGAGTGCGGCACCAATATCGCCGAAAAGGTAGATGTTGACCAGGTAATCGCCGCCGTTAGTCCCCTCAAAGATGTAGTTGTTGCCGAGAAGTATAAACTCTTATGCTCCGGCGACGGGCAGGCATTCCTCAAACAGGCTATCGAAGAGCACGGCCTGACGCACCTGGTGGTGGCCGCCTGCTCGCCAAAGCAGCACGAGATTACCTTCATGAACGTGTGCCAAAAGGCGGGCCTCAACCCGCAGCTATTCCAGCTGGCCAATATACGGGAACAGTGCGCCTGGGTCACGCCGGACGGAGCCGAAGCCACGGCTAAAGCGATAAGACAGATAAGAGCCGCCATCAGCCGGGTCGGCTATCATAACCCCCTCGAAAATAAAGAGATTGAGTGTAATCCCGACGTGCTGGTAATCGGCGGCGGTATTGCCGGCATAAAAGCCAGTCAGATAATGGCGGCGCCGAATAGAAAAGTCTATCTGGTCGAGAAAACCTCCTCGCTGGGCGGTAAGGTGAAGAGCTTGAGCAAGCTCTTCGTCAACATGGAATCCGGCTCAAAATTGATAACACAGGAGGTAAAGAGCCTCCTCGACAATAAGCATATCGAGGTGTTTACCGAGAGCGAGGTGGAGCAGATTTTGGGCTTCCTGGGGAACTTCGAGGTAAGGGTGATAAAAAAGGCCGAAGATGCTGAAGACAAAGAGCTCGACTTCAATGTCGGGGCCGTGATACTGGCTACCGGCTTCGAGCTTTTTGACCTCAGCGGGCTGCCCCGATACGGCTACGGGAAGGTAGACGATGTTTATACCAGCCTAGAATTCGAGGAGATGAATCTCCCCGAAGGGCCTACCGGCGGCAAAATCCTGCTCAAAAACGGCCAGCCCCCTCAATCGGTGGCGGTTATTCACTGCGCCGGACGGGAGGAGAAGGGCTACTGTTCCAAGGTATGCTGCGTCTACTCCTTCAAATTCGACCGCATGCTTAAGTCCCAAATACCGCAGGTCAAGATTTCGCATTTCTACTCCGACCTGGTCATTCCGGGCAAGTCCTTCCAGAAGTTCTACGAAGATACCAGGGGTCTGGGCGCCGAATACGTCCGCGCGGCCAAGACCGAGGTTAGCGGCAACGGAAAAGGCCCCACCGTTAAATACGAGACGGAGGAGGGTAAGAAGGGCGATTTAGCCGTCGACATGGTTATCCTCCTGCCGGCGATGGAGCCCGCCGGCGATGCCAAGAAGTTCGCCGAGATGCTTAACATTCCTCAAGATAACAAGGGGTTCCTCGCCGAAGAGCACCAGTTACTCGGCCCGATAGCCTCCGCCGTCGAGGGAGTATTCGTTATCGGCTGTGCTCGGGGACCCCAGAGTATTGCCGAGTCGATAGTCCAGTCGGAAGCGGCGGCGGGGAAGATACTCTCGGCGCTGGTTCCAGGGAAGAAGCTGGAGTTGGAGGTCAGGGTATCCGAGATATCGGAAAGCTTCTGTACCGGCTGTAAGACCTGCCTCGATGTTTGCCCCTACGGCGCTATTAGCTTCGATGAAGAAAAAAGAGTCTCGGTGGTGAACGAGGTCTTGTGCCATGGCTGCGGTAACTGTGCCGCCGCTTGTCCCTCCGGCGCCGCCAGGTTGAAGCATTTTACCTTCCCCCAGATTTATCAGGAGCTTAAAGAGGTATTGCGATAAGAGGTGTAGATATGGCTGCCGATGAAAAGGGCGCGCTTTTTACCGCCGAAGGCGGACCGAGAGAAAAGGTAATAGCTTTCTTACGTCAGGCAATCACTAAGAATTGTTTTGACGCCGTCCTCATACCCGTCAGGGCTGAGGGGACGGATTCGTTTAGCTATCTGCTTACTCGAGACGAGTCACTCCTCAAAAACGCCTATCCCCTGCCCCCAATTATGACCGTTCAGGGAGCCAAAGCCGTCTCCGCCCTCACCGGACACGGCAAGGGCCAGAAAAAGATAGCCGCTGTGGTTCGACCCTGTGAAGCCAGAGCCACCGTCGAGCTGTTCAAGCTGGGTCAGGTTGACCTGGAGAATATATATCTTATTACTATTGATTGCCCCGGAGCACTGCCGCTGGCCGATTGGGCTAAAGACGCCAAGAAAACCGAGGAGGTGTTCGCCAAGGTCCAAAAGGGAGAGGCTGGTGAGAACTTAAGGCCCACCTGCCGGATATGCGATAAATTCTCGGCCACCGGCGGCGAAGACCTGCATATTGGCATATTGGGAGCTAAGGGCGGTATTTTCCTTATCCCCAACAGCCCCAAGGGCGAGAGCCTTCTGGAATGCCTGGGCGTGGCCGCGGAGGCTGATATATCGGGCTGGCAACAAACGGTAAACTCCCTGACCGAGAAGCGAAAAGGGGAACGCCAGAAGTTTATGCAGGAATTCAAGCCTAAGGCTACGGGACTGGATAACCTGCTTGATACCTTCAGCCAGTGTATAAACTGCCACAACTGTATGCGGGTCTGTCCCATATGCTACTGCCGTCAGTGTTTCTTCGACTCGAATGACATGAAGTTCGCCTTTGAAGACTACCTCAACAGAGCTGAAGCAGCCGGCGGCCTGAAACTCCCGCCCGAGACTTTGCTCTTCCATATCGGGCGCATGCTGCATATGTCCCTCTCCTGCGTATCCTGCGGCGCCTGTGAAGACGCCTGTCCCACCAACATCCCGGTAGCCCAGGTCTTCAGCCTGGTGGGCAACCAAAACCAGGCGGAATTCGACTATGTGCCCGGCCGGAGCCGTGAGGAACCGCTGCCCTTGAGGACTTTCGAGGAAAAGGAATTTGAAGAAGTGGAGCAGTCTTACGCAGAGACCTCCGCCAAGCAGGAGGCTTAAAGATGCCCGAGGCATTGAAATTGAATAAAGGCGCCGAGGAATGTTTGCTGGAGTTTCTAAAATTCCTGCTGGAAAAGGGCAAGGTCAAGGGTGTTTTTACCCTCAAAAAAGTGGGTGAGAGCGGCGTCGCCTATTCGCTGATTACCGACCCGGCGGCGCTCGAAGAAGCCAGGCCGTTTTACCCCTTGATGCCAGCCAACGCGGCTAAAGTGCTTTCCCGCCTTACCCTGATGGAGCCCGCCGCCAAACCCGTCGCCGCCGTGGTAAGACCCTGCGAACTAAGGGCGCTCACCGAGCTTATGAAGCGCAGCCAGGGAAGCCTGGATAACCTCTTGTTGATAAGCTCGACCTGCGGCGGGGTCTATCCGCTAGCAATGTCCGCCAGCGGTAACATTGAGGAGAAGCTGCCCTCGTACTGGGAGGCGGTGAAAAAGGCCGAGATTCCCCCCGATATCAGACCCGCCTGCGCCGCCTGCGAGCATTTCGTGCCCTATAACGCCGACATTACTTTTGCCTTGATTGGCAACGATGCCGCCAAACAGTGCGTCCTACACCTAAATACGGAAAAAGGGGAAGAGTTTGCCGACGGCTTTGGCGGAGACGTTAGCGGCGAAGGGGTCGAATCGGAAATAATTAGTGGTCTGCGGAGCAAGAGGCAGGCCAAAAAGAAAGAGCTTTTTGAGGAACTCGGCGTCGACAGCTTCGATGTGAATAAGCTCTTTGAGAAATGCATCGGCTGTCGTAATTGTAGTAAGGTCTGCCCCGCCTGTTACTGCCACGTTTGCTTCTTCGATTCCGGGGGCGATGAGCACGAGCCGAAATACTACGAAACCCAGCTGGAGAGAAACGGTTACGGGCAAATTCTGCCCGCCCCCATATTCTATCAGTTGGTAAGATTGTTCCACGTGGGCCTGACCTGTGTAGGGTGCGGCCAGTGTTCCGATGTCTGCCCCGTCGATATCCCGCTCTGGGCGGTTGCCCTGAAAACAGGCGGGGCTGTCCAGGAATCGTTTGATTACCTGCCGGGTAAGTCTCTGGAGGAGGAACTGCCCATCACCGCCTTCAAGCCCG
>JASFEJ010000085.1:0-6556 GCA_050124895.1 Dehalococcoidia bacterium | reverse complement strand
AGGGACGATATCCTCCCAACCCACCGCCATAACATGGACGCCGTGAATGCCGGGGATTTCCTTGACCCTTTCGATAATCTCCACGGCTAACTTGGCCCCCTCCACCTTGGCGTCCTGAGCCTGCTCCATGCGGCTTACCACCTCGTCGGGGACGGTCACCCCGGAGACATAGTCCCTCATGTAGCGCGCCATACCCGCCGACTTTATGGGGATGACCCCGGCCAGTATGTGCGTCTGCTTGTCCAGTCCCTTGTCAACGACCATCTTCATCCATTTGGCAAACTTATCAATGTCGTAGACCGCCTGGGTCTGAATGAACTCAGCGCCCGCCTTCACCTTCTTGGCCAGCCGGGCGACGCGGAACTCAAAGGGGTCGGCGTAGGGATTAGCCGCCGCCCCGATGAAAATAGGCACCTCTCCTGATATGTCCTCGCCGCAGAGAAACTTCTTCTCGTCCCGCATGGCTTTCAGGGCGGCAATCAGCTGTATGGAATCGATATCGAAGACATTCTTGGCCGTGGGGTGGTTGCCGAACGACTGGTGGTCACCGGAGAGGCAGAGTATATTGCCGATGCCCAGCGCTACCGCCCCCAGTACGTCACTCTGAATAGCGATGCGGTTGCGGTCGCGGCAGACTATCTGCATCACCGGGTCAAGGCCCTGCTGCTTCATCAACACGCAGCCGGCCAGGCTCGACATGCGCACGATAGCCGTCTGGTTATCGGTCACGTTGGCGGCGTCACAGCAGTAGCGCAGCGCCTCGGCCTTCCGTTGCATCACGGCGGCGCTTGTCCCCTTGGGAGGGCCCGCCTCGGCCGTGACGGCAAACCTACCACTCTCTAAAACCTTTTCCAGGTTGGTTCCCGCTTTCATCGCCTCACCTCCGTTTGCTTCTCTTCATGGGCAGGGTAAAGCTGAATTTGCTTCCCTTACTCGTCTCCGGGCAGGGGCTTTCCACCCAGATTTTACCCCCGTGCGTCTCCACAATCCGGCGGGCTATGGACAGGCCCAGCCCCGTCCCCTTAATCTCCACGTTGCTGGCTCTAAAGAAGTCCTCGCAGATATGGGGCAGGTCCTCAGGGGGAATGCCGATACCGGTGTCCATAACCTCGACCTTTATCTCCTTATCGCCCCGACTCACCCTGACGGTCACCGTGCCTTCGGGCGTATAGTTGATGGCGTTGTTGAGCAGGTTGGTCATTACCTGCTGCAATCTGGGGGCTGAGCCGCGAATCAGAGGCAACGACTTGGGCATTTCCACCTTAAGCTCCAGCTTCTTTTGCTCGGCCAGGTCGCGCATGTCCCCGACCGCGGTCTCGATGACCTTCCTCATGGAGACGTCCTTCATCTCCTGGACTATCTGGCCGGTTTCAATGCGTGGGATATCGAGCAGGTCGCTAACCAGGCTCAACAGCTCCTTAATCCTCTGGCTGCTCCTCTCCAGCATGTTCCGCTGCTTCTCGGTGAGCTCACCGGCAAAGCCGCCGAGCATGACCCAGAAATAGCTCTGAATAGCCGTCAGCGGCGCTTTCAAGTCGTGGACGGTCACCCCCAGAAAGTGGAGGAAGCGGTTCCGTGCCTCCTCCATCTCGGCTATCTCCTGGGAAGCCTGCTCCAGCTCCCGCGTCCGCTTGCCCAGCAGGCGCTGGCTCAGCTGAATCACCTCCCGCTGCCGCTTCCTTAATTCACCGACAACGGAGGTGGCCATATAGGTAGCGGCGAAGAGGGCGCTGCCCAGGACAACCAGCACCGCCAGGATGTAGCTCCCCTCCCGGTAAAGCCCGGGGTCGGCGAATCCGGCCAGGTTTATATGGGGTATCACCCCGGCATATTCCAGCCCCACCAGCAGCGAGACCATGACGATAACCGCGGTGGCTAACAGATAGACCGAGGTGTAGTGAAGTATGATAGTGGCGCCGATGATATGCAGCACGAAGTAGAAGACAAAGGGGTTCTCGATGCCGCCGGTGAAGTGAAGCAGCACGGCGAAAGCGGCCAGGTCGAGCAGGAGGTGGATGGTACCGTAGATTCGGGCCCGGCGGATGGCCAGGCTGGTCGGCATCTTCCTCAGGCTACGCGACTGGAAAAGGAGCACCAGGTTGCACAGGGCGACAAAGGCGCAAACCCCGTAGGCGGGTGCGGTGGGAAACTCGATATCGAATACCCTTGAGGCAACCAAGGTAGCCGCCAGGATGCCCAGTACGGTAATCCACCTTACGGTGAGGAATACCTTGAGCCACATCTTGAAAGCGGCTTCTTCGGTGTGGTGCTCGTGCTCACCGCCTTCGCTCAGGAAATCGTTATTGTTGTCGTTAGTCATCGGTCTCATCCGAGAGGACGAATCGGCGCGGGCCTCCGGAAGAGCTGGTGCTCCAGTCCCGCACCGGCACAATCTCCTCCATTTTGTCCAGCTGCCCCAGCGCCTTGAGACGGTCGTAGATAAGCTGCCAGGCGCAGGGCGTATCGGGCGACACCTCGCACTTGCCGTCAACCGAGCCGCCGCAGGGCCCGTTGAGCAGGCTCTTGGCGCACCTTACCAGTGGGCAGATGCCCACCGTCGTCGCCAGAACGCAGTTGCCGCACTGCATACAGACCTCGATAAAGTGCCCCGGTGTCTCCTCTTTACCCACGAAGAGCGTATTCAGCGCCGGATAGACGGGCTTGTCACTGTACATGGTCACCGTCTGGACGCCAAAGGCACAGCTCATCACCAGTATGGCGTCGGCGGCAACGGCTTCGGCGTTCTGAGCCAGGGCTTCGCGGGTAAGCTCATCGCAGGCAGTGGGGATAACCATCCACCCCGTAACCTTCTTGCCCTCCGCCTCGAGCTTCTCTTTCATGGCCAACACCTCGGCCCTACCCCCGGTGTGGCATATGGTGGCGCAGGTGCCGCAGCCGATAAGATATACCTTTTTGGCCTTGCCTAAGCTCGGCAGAATTTCTTCCAGCGGTTTTGGCTTGGTCACTGTTATCATAGCTACCCCTAATTCTGACGAAGACGTTTTTCGTATTCGCCCCTAAAATGCTCCAGGCTGTCCACTACCGGTATCGGAGCCGCCTGCCCCAGCCCGCACAGCGAGCAGAGCATCATGGTCTGGGACAGCTCCTCCAGGACTTTAATATCTTTCTTCAGCCCCTCCCCCCGCGACAGCCTCTCCATGGTCTCGGCCATCACCTCGGTGCCCTCGCGGCAGGGAGCGCACTTGCCGCAGGACTCCTCGGCCAGAAACACCATCGTCTTGCCCACAATGTCGATAATATCTCTAGTTTCATCGAAGACGGTGATGGCGCCTGCCCCCAGAACGCTCTCAAAGGACAAGGGGGCGTCAATCATGGCGTGGGGTATAATTCTCCCCGTGGCGCCGCCAATCTGCACCGCCTTAACCCTCTCAGCTTTAGCCAGTTTTTCGACCAGCTCCCGAAGCGGGCGGCCCAGCTCCAGCTCGTAGACCCCGGGCTTGGCCACATCGCCGCTCACCGAGAAGACCTTGGTCCCTTTACTCTTTTCCGTGCCCATCTTGTTGAACCAGTCGGCGCCGTTAAGCAGTATGCGGGGGATATTGGTCAGCGTCTCCACGTTGTTGATGATGGTCGGCTTACCCCAGAGGCCGCTGGTAGGAGGAAATGGCGGACGGTAGCGCACCTCGCCCCTTTTACCTTCTATCGAGTCCATCAGCGCCGATTCCTCGCCGCAGACGTAAGCGCCGGCGCCTTCCCTCATTTCGATGTCGAGGTGAGCTAAAAAGCCCTTCTTTTTGGCCTGGGCGATGGCGTTTTCGACTAAATCGAGCAGGAAGTGGTACTCAGCACGGAGGTAGATAAAGGCCTGCTTGGCCCCGATGGCGTGGCCGGCGATGGCGATGCCCTCGATAAGGCTGAAGGGGTCGTTCTCCAGTATGTACCTGTCCTTGAACGTCCCCACCTCCCCCTCGTCGGCGTTACAGATGACGTACTTCTCATCGCCCTTAGACCGGCTACAAAACTCCCACTTCAAACCGCAGGGAAAGCCGGCCCCTCCCCGCCCCCTTAATCCCGAGGCCTTGACCTCTTCAATCACTTTTGCCAACGGCAGCTTCAGGGCTTTTTTCAGTGCCTTAAAGCCATCGGCTTTCAAAAAGCTATTTATGTCCCTGGGGTCGATAACCCCGCAGTTTTTCAGGACTACGCGCTTTTCCATAGTTACTCGTACGTCTTTAGGATTTTAGCTATCTTCTTCGGCGTTAAATTACCGTGGACATCGCTGTTTATCATCATGGCCGGCGCTTTGTCGCAGGCACCGATGCAGTTGGTCAGCTCAAAGGAGAATTTTCCGTCGGCAGTGGTTTCACCGGGCTTAATGCCCAGCTCCTGGCGCACGCCGTCGATGATAACCTGAGCGTTTTTGAGCAGGCAGGGCAGGCTCTTGCAGATACGGATAACATGGCGGCCCTTGGGCTTGGTGGAGAGGAAAGAGTAGAAGCTGGCCACGCCGTAGACCTCGCCTACGGATAGCCCTGTGGATTCGGCCAGCTCGGTGATAACCTCGCGGGATACGTGCGCCGACTTATCCTGGGCTGCCTCCAGCAGCACCAGCAGTCGCCCCCGGTCTCGGCCGGTCTTATTCATCTCCCCCACCCTCCTCAAAACCAGAGATTTAACCAGTTACCACTAAGGGCTTCCCTTTCTTCTCGGCTTTCATCTCTCTCGGCTGGCTCAACGCCCCTGTCGGACAGTACGGTATACAAACACCGCAATCGCGGCAAACTTCTTTATCAATGGGCTGGTCGTCATCGACCACAATCTTGGAGTCAAAACCCCGGTAGGCAACGGCGAAGACCTTCTTCTTGGCAACCTCAGTACAAGCGCGGACGCAGCGGCGGCACATAATGCACTTGGTCAGGTCGCGGGTGATGTAAGGGCTGATATCTTCCTTGGGGTAATAGTGCCTTTTGACCTGGAATCGGGGCAGCCCTACGTCAAGCTCGGCGGCGATTTTACGCAGCTCGCACATGTTGGCCTTGTCACACATATAGCAGGCGCCGCTGTGAGAGGCCAGCAGAAGCTCAACGATAACTTTTCGGCTGGCCAGAACCTTGGGGGAATGGGTGTGGATGACCATACCCTCAGTGATGGGCGTATGGCAGGAGCCGACCAGCGTCCGCGAGCCCTCCACCTCGACCACGCAGACACGGCAGGCGCCCAAAGGGGATAAGTCAGCGTGGTGGCAGAGCGTGGGAATATCGACGCCGTTGGCCTGCGCCAGCTCAAGAATGGTCTGCCCCGGGCGACCACTCACCTGAGTCCCGTTCAAGGTTACCCGTAGCTTGTCCAAAGCTACCTACCTTGGTCTATGCCTTCTCTACCCTCACGGCACAGACCTTGTACTCCGGTATTCGGCATACCGGGTCAAGGGCGGCGTTGGTCAAAACATTGGTTATGGTGTCGGCAAAGTGGAAGGTCATCCAGATGGCCCCCTCTGGCGTTACCTCGGTCACCCAGGCTTTAGCCGTCACCTCACCGCGTCGGGAGCTTATCTTTATCTTATCGCCTTCGGCAATGCCCAGCGCCGAGGCGTCCTTGGGGTTTATCTGCACCAGCTCCTCGCCCCTCAGGACGTTCAAGCCCTCCACCTGGCGGGTCATGCTGGTGTGGTAGTGGTAGAGACAGCGCCCCGTGCTCAGCAGGATGGGATAGTCCTTATCGGGCAGCTCGGCGGAGGGCCTATACTCCAGAGGTATAAAACGCCCCTTGCCGCGGGTAAAGAGCTTGGTGTGCAGTATGGGCGTGCCGGGGTGGTCAGGGGTGGGACAGGGCCACTGCAGGCCGATTTTCTCGATGCGCTTAAAGGAGATGCCGGCGTAGTTGGGAGCCAGGCTGGCCAGTTCGTCCCAAATCTCAGAGGGGTCCTTGAAATCGAAGCCCTTGTATCCCATCCTCTGGGCAATCTGGCAGGTAATCAGCCAGTCGGGCCGGGAGTCTCCGATAGGCTCGATGGCCTTTCTCACCCGCTGTACCCTTCTCTCGCTGTTGGTGAAGGTGCCGTCCTTCTCGGCGAAGCTGGCTCCGGGCAGAACCACGTCGGCCATGGCCGCGGTCTCGGTGAGGAAAATCTCCTGAATCACCAAAAAGTCCAGCTTTTTCAGGAAATTCTGGACGTGGGTGGCGTCGGCGTCGGTCACCGCCGGGTTCTCGCCGCTGATATAGAGCGCCTTTACCTTACCACCGTTACGTCCGGCTTCAAAAACCTCGGTGATGGTCAACCCCGGCTTATCGGCTACGGGGCCACCCCAGGCTTTAGCGAACTTCTCGCGGACGGCGGGGTCAGCTACCGCCTGGTAACCGTGATAGACGTTGGGCAAAGCCCCCATGTCACAGGCACCCTGGACGTTGTTCTGCCCTCTCAGGGGGTTTACCCCCGAAGAGGGCTTGCCCACGTTTCCGGTGAGCATGGCCAGGTTGGCCGTGCCGATGACGTTATCGGTGCCGTGGGAGTGCTCGGTAATGCCCAGCGTGTAGAGGATAGCCGCCGGCTTGATGCTGGCGTAGAGCTTGGCGGCGGCGACTATTTTGTCTCTGG
>JASFEJ010000084.1:0-6672 GCA_050124895.1 Dehalococcoidia bacterium | reverse complement strand
GGACGTGCTCACCGATGTCGAGATAGACCAGATAAGGGCGGGGAGCTACGGGGCGGCTAACGAGAAAGAGTCTTCCGACACGGGCACAGGCACAGATACCGTTGAGTCGCTGGAAACGCCGCAGGCAAAGACCTCTTCTGATAATGGCTCCGGCCTCGAAGCCCTCATTTCCCGACTGCTGACTGATGACGAAAGCGGCGGTGCTGTCGAAGCCGCCGACGTTGAGGACGAGGGGCAGCCCAAAGACATCTCCACTAGCCAGCCGGGGGAAGGCACCGACCGCCTCGTGGCCAAGATTGAAGTGCCCGTCAAGGGGGGAGGATTGAGACTATGAACCTGAACACAATGAGGACCATCGTCAGGCGCGACCTGAAAGACGAAGATGAGGATAACTACCGCTGGAGCGATGATGAGCTGGAACGGCATATCGCCCACGCCGTCAAGGACTTCTCCGAGGCGGTACCCCTGCCGGCCAAGGCTACCCTGCCCACCACCCCCGACTCCAGGGTAATCGACATCTCCCCGCTGACCGGCCGGGTAATGGTGGAGGCGGTGGAATACCCGCTGAAGCAGTTCCCGCCCAGCTACCGGAGGTTCGCCCTCTGGGGACACGCCCTGACCATTTTCGCCGATGAGACCCCTAAAGGCGATAACTGCAATGTCTACTACGGCGTACTCCACACCCTCGATGCCGAGGGTTCGACCATCCCCACTAAGTGCGAAGACCTGATTGCCACCGGCGCCGAGGGCTACGCCGCCGTGGAGTGGGCAAGCTACGCCATCAACCGGGTGAACGTCGGTAGCACCACCACCCCCAAGGAGTTTCTCGCCTGGGGCAACCAGAAACTGACGCAATTCCGCAAAGAGCTGAAAAGGCTGGGGAGAAGAAACCGAATCCGCATCCGCCACCTCTACCAGCTGTGAAGGAGAGCCATGACAACGAGAGCGATTAAAGCCAAGGAGGGCCTGCCCCAGGAGGCCTTTGCCATCACGGGCGACCCCAACGACCCCGAGAGCTGGAAGCTGCCCCACCACAAGCGCAGCATCTACCGGGCGCTGAAAGGCAAGCTGGACATCGAAAAAACGGTCGACTGGGAGCGGATGCCGGCGGCGGTGGCGGCGCTATCCCCCACCGGCTACCGGGGGCAGCGGGTGGCCGCCAGGCCCGAAGAGCTATTGAAAGCCGCCCGGCATTTAGCCGACCACTACCGAAAGGCAAACCGGCCGCTACCCGACACGCTGGCGGCGCTGGGGTGAGAAAATGAAAGACTGGATAGAGCTAATCAAGGCCGTCATCAGGCCCTTCATCATTGTCTGGGGGTTTTCGGTATACGGCATATGCGTCCTGTCGGGACTGGAAGCGCCGACGCTACTGGTGGGGCTGGTGACGGCGGTCATCTTGGAGTACTTCGGCGAAAGGGCCGTCAAGAGGCTTAAAAAGTGAGACAGCTCAGCTCGACACTGCTCGCTGCCCAGAAAGAGACCTCGCGCACCCCTTATGTTAAGGTGGAGGCATCCAACCAGCACGCCGGCGTGGTCAAGCTGCGATGGGAGAGGCTCTACGAGGGCAGTGAGGACGATTACTATCACGCCGTCACCATGCCCGGCGACGGCTCGCTGGTCAGGGTGAGGGTGACGCCCCCCGCCGACACCAGGAAGCTCTACCGCCAGCGGGTGGCCAACCCCACCCCCCAGTCCGATTTCAGCCAGTGGGTCTATACAAATCAGTACGACGTGGTCATCGTCGCCGCTGCCTCGCTGGGGGCCGAGGTCTCTATCTTCTGGATAAACGGCGACCGCGAGCTATACCAGTTTAAAAGCACTGACTACGGCGCCAGCTGGGGCAGCCCCCAGCTGCTGACCTACAGCCCGACCACGGCTATAAACGGCATCGCCGCCGCCTATAAACCCAACGGCGATATCGCCCTCTTTTTCGCCGACCAGGCCACCCTCTACGTGATGAAGCGCCTCAAAGACAACTGGGGGAACAAGGTCGCCTGGGACAAGAGCACGGGCGACCTCTCCGGCGTGGCTGCCGTCTACGACGGCGACTGGAACCTCTTCCTCACCGGCCAGGACTCCGACGACAACTTTAAGCTCTGGTCGTTTATCTACGGGGACGGCGGGGAGGTGGCGGCAGGTAGCTGGTCGGCGTTAAAGGTCTTCGCCTCGGCACCGTCAGATGGCGACTACGAATACCGCGCCGCTTTCATGGCCAAGCCCAACGTCTATCGCGGCTTCTTTATCGAGAAGTTTAACGGCAGTCAATCCTATAACCGCCCCTTCTGGTCGCACTCGGTGCCGGAGGCAAAGTTCATCGCTAACCTCTGGCACGAGCCCGTGCCCTTCAACCTGGACAGCCAATACGGGCTGGCCATCGCCCACCACGGCGATTATTGTTGGCTTTCCACCCCCTACGGCGTCTGGCGAGCCAAGCTGACGGAAGAGAAGCTGGACCTGAGCGCCGACGTCCTGGCGCTTAAGGAGGAGCTTAACCCAGGCAGTGGTGAGCTCAGCGTGGAGATGGCTAACGACGATGGCAGATATTCGGCGCCGGGTGAGGGCAACATTTCTTTATTGGACATCGGCGGCCAGCTTGATTTCAGCCCCGGCTATATTACCAGTCAGGGTAACGAGGCCAGCCCGGGACAAAGCTTCATTCTTGAGTCCTACGAGCACATCAGTGCCGGCGGCAAGGCCAGCCTGCTCTTAAACGCTTACGATGGCTGGAGGCTCATCGAGAGCTGGCGGGCGCGGAACCAGTTCCGCTGGAATAAGCAGTCCGACGAGATGAACGTCAAGGAGATTCTAGCCTTCGTTCTGGGGAGGGTGGGGCTAAAGCTGGAGGTGAAGTCGGCGTCCTCGGCACTGACCAGTGATTACCCCGACTTCGCCATCAACCCCGGCAGCAGCGGTAGCACTGTGATTAAAAGACTGCTTTCCCTCGTCCCCGATGTATTGTTTATCGAGGGCAATACCGCCTACGTGGTCAATCCTTTAGCCGATGACAGCTCCGAATACGCTTACGGCCCAGCCCATCCCCTTTTCGAGGGCAGATACCTGGTCCAGGCAGGAGAGCTTAACCGCCTCCAGGTCGAGGGCTACAACCCCGCCGAGGAAGAAGCCATCGTGGTCGACGCCTTCGTCTGGGAGGATATAGAACGGCTCTACGACCGCATAGGCAGAATTGAAGACAGCAATATCGAAAGCGTCACCGCCGCTGAGGATAGAGGCGAAAGCCACCTGAGAAAGCTGGCGATGGAATCGGTCAGCGGCGCTATTTTGGTGCCGGTCAACTGCGGGCAGCAAATGTACGACGTCATTGATATCACCGACAGCCGCGCCGGACTCTCCGCCGCCAAGAGGCGCGTCAACGGGCTGACGCTGGTCTACAGCCCACAACGGGGAGAGTACCGGCAGAGACTAACGATGAGCGGAGTTTAACAAAAATCCCTATTAATTCCCCTTTTTCAAAGGGGGAAATTAGGTGGGGCGGCGTAACCCGGAAGGAATTCTAGAGGTAGAATCCCCTCTAAGGGTGGGCAGGGTGGGATGACAAAACCTTCGATATCAAGGCGGGGCAAAAAGGAGGCTGGCCATGAGGCTGAAGAAAGCGATTCTGAAGGGTTTCAACTCCGGCGACTACACCGCCACCATCCAGCTCAGCGGCAGCTACAAGGTCTACCTGCAGGGCATCGCCGTGGCGCGCAACATACCCGCCGCCGAGATGGCGCTGGGCCGAAAGCTGGCCGTCATCTTCTTCGACGAGCACAACGCTAAAGACGCGGTGGTGGTGGGGGTATATAGTAGCTAGTCTCTCCTTGACGGCCAAGCCCACAGGCGATACAATGGCTTGGCTGTTCAAATGTCCAAGAAATACGACGTTATCATTGTCGGCGGCGGGCCCGCGGGCATCTTTGCCGCTCTGGAACTGGCCCCCGACAACCGCAAGATTCTGCTCATCGAAGAGGGTCGGGACATCGAAAAGCGCCAGTGCCCGGCGCGGGACACCGGCCTGCCCTGTCCCCCCTGTTCCCCCTGCAACCTGGTCTGCGGGCTGGGCGGGGCGGGTGCCTTCAGTGACGGCAAGCTGACGCTAACCTCGCAGGTGGGGGGCATACTCCCCAGCTACCTGGGCAAAGACCAGACCGAAGCCCTCATCAAATACGTTGACGAGCTCTACCTCAGGTTCGGCGCCCCCGACAAACTCTACGGCACCGGCAAGAAGGTCGACCAGATGCGTAGCCAAGCCGACCGGGCCGGACTAAGGCTGGTGCCGGTGCCCATCCGCCACCTCGGCACCGAGCACTGCCGGCTGGTGCTGAAAGCGATGTGGGACTACTTAAGCCCGCGCCTGGAATCCCGGCTGCGCACGGCGGTAGCCACCATCAACGTTAACAAGGGCAAGGTCAAGGGGGTTACCACCGAGGCCGGGGAGAGCTTTGAATGCGACTATCTGATTCTGGCGCCGGGCCGTGAGGGTGCCGACTGGCTGGCCAAGGAAGCCGAGCGGCTGAAACTGACCGTGCACAGCAACCCCGTGGACGTGGGGGTGAGGGTGGAGGTACCGGCGGCGGTAATGGCGCCGCTGACCGATGTCCTCTACGAATCCAAGCTGGAGTTCCTCTCCAGGAGCTTTGACGACCGGGTGAGAACGTTTTGCATGTGCCCCGGCGGCGAGGTCATCATGGAGTCCACCGGCGGCCTTGACCCCGTCATCACCGTCAACGGGCACAGCTACGCCGAGCGCAAGACGGAAAACACCAACTTCGCCCTGCTGGTGAGCACCGCCTTCACCAAGCCTTTCAACCAGCCCATTGCCTACGGACGCTACCTGGCGCGGCTGGCTAATATCTTAAGCGGCGGAGTGCTTTTGCAGCGCCTGGGCGACCTGACGGAGGGCCGGCGCTCGACACCGGAGCGCATCGAGCGGGGACTGGTCAAGCCGACACTTAAGAACGCCACCCCCGGCGACCTCAGCTTCGCCCTGCCCTACCGCTACCTCACCGACTTGGTGGAGATGCTTACGGCAATGGACAAGCTGGTTCCGGGCGTAGCCTCGCACCACACCCTGCTCTACGGCATTGAGGTCAAGTTCTATTCTTCCCGCCCCCAGCTCAGCCCCAGCCTGGAGACCGAGGTCGAGGGCATGTTCGCCGTCGGCGATGGCGCCGGCGTCAGCCGGGGTTTAATCCAGGCGTCGGTATCGGGTGTGGTCGCCGCCCGCGAGATTTTGAATAGGACAAAACGTTAAAAAACTGTTGACAGCTGAGCTCAAGCTGACTAAAATGTGGTGTGTAAAAGAAATAGCGGGGTTTTCGATTAAGGAGGAGGAGGAGGCCGCGTGGCTAATGTAGTAGCTACGGACAACGAAAACTTCGAAAGCCTGCTGCGGCGATTCAACAAAAAGGTGCAGCAAGAAGGCATCTTGGCCGAGGTGCGTCGGCGCGAACACTACGAGAAGCCCAGCGTCAAGCGCAAGCGCAAGGGAGCCGCCAAGAGACGCAAGAGCGCCCGAATGCCGAGAAGATAAGTTTATGTCCCAACCATCCCCCCTACAACAGAAGCTGACTGATGACCTCAAGCAGGCGATGAAGGCCGGGGATACGGTAAAGCGCTCCGTCATCCGCCTGGTGATGGCCGCCGTCAAGAACGCCGAAATCGCCAAACAGAAAGCCCTGGAGGACGCTGATATCCTGGGCGTTATCGCCAAGGAAATCAGGCAGCGCAAAGAGAGCATCGAAGCCTTCAAAGAGGGCAACCGCCCCGAGCTGGCGGCCAACGAAGAGGCGGAGATGGCTATCCTCGAAGCCTACATGCCCGCCCAGATGAGCCGCGACGAGATTGTGGACGCCGCCCGCCAGGTCATCAAAGAGGTGGGCGCGGAGAGCATCCGGGACAAGGGCAAGGTCATGCCCCAGCTCATCGCCAAGCTAAAGGGCAAAGCCGACGGGCGGGAGATAAACGAGGTCGTCACCGAGCTTTTAAGCTAAATCCTTCTACCCCTCATCTTCGGCGCCAGATAACCCCGCAAAGATGTCGAGCTTTCCACATCGCCCAGGGTGGATGGACTCTCCCCGGCACTGGCATCGCCCTCCAGCTTCTCGGTAATGGCATCGAGCATCCACTCCCGCATTGTCTTACCCTGCAAGGCCGCCGCCGCCTTGACACGGTTCCTGAGCTCGGGGTCTATATCGAGAAAATAGCGAGGACGCTTGGCTGAATCGGCCATTTTGAGCCTCCCTAATAGTTTACATAGCCATTGTAGCCAATATAGCCAAAGCCGTCAATATCCCTTGTTCAGCGACTTCAAAAGAGGTGAGTGAGCAAAATCCGAAACCCGATAGCGATAAGTAATAGCCCACCGACAGCCGACGCCCACCTCCCCGCCAGCTTACCCACCCTTCTCCCCAGCAGGAAACCGACCACCGTGGCGGCAAAAGCGACCAGGCCAATGGTCGGGCTGGCTAACCAGATGTTGACATCAATGAAGGGGAAGGTCAGGCCCACGGCCAGGGCGTCAATACTGGTAGCTAAGGACAAGACAATCAGCGGCCAGCCCCTGGTGATATCGGTAGCTTTACGGTCTTCGCGGTGACGGAAAGACTCCCAGAGCATATGGCCGCCGACGATAGCCAGCAGGCCGAAAGCCACCCAGTGGTCGTAGTCAGC
>JASFEJ010000083.1:0-6724 GCA_050124895.1 Dehalococcoidia bacterium | reverse complement strand
CCTGTCCCTTCTGTCATGCCGAGGGCGCCCGCGGCGACCAGTGCGATAGCTGCGGCAAGCCGATGAACCCCGCCGAGCTGCTCGAGCCACGCTGCCGCCTCTGCGGCACTACCCCCCGCTTCGAGGACTCGGAGCACTTTTTCCTGAAACTGTCCGCCTTCCAGGAAAAACTGCTGGAGTGGGTCAAGACCAAGAAGCACTGGCGGACGAACGTGCTCAACTTTACTACCCGCTACCTCGAAGACGGCTTAAAAGACCGCGCCATCACCCGCGACATCGACTGGGGGGTGCCCGTCCCCCTGGAGGGCTACGAGAAGAAGCGTATCTACGTCTGGTTCGAGGCGGTCATCGGCTACCTCTCCGCTTCCAAGGAGTGGGCCAAGTCGAACGGAGACGGGGAGGGGTGGCGTCCCTTCTGGCAGGGCAAAGACTCAAGAAGCTATTACTTCATCGGCAAGGACAACATCCCCTTCCACACCATAATCTGGCCGGCCATGCTGACGGGCTACGGGGGTTTAAACCTGCCCTACGACGTGCCCGCCAACGAGTTTCTGACTATAGAAGGCAAGAAGCTTTCCACCAGCCACAACTGGGCGGTCTGGCTGCCCGATTACCTGTCCCGCTATGCCCCCGACCCGTTGCGCTACCTTTTGTCCATCAACATGCCCGAGACCAGCGACAGTGATTTTTCCTGGCGGGAATTCTTCCGCCGCAACAACGACGAGCTGGTGGCCACCTACGGTAACCTGGCTAACCGGGTGCTGACCTTCGTCTCCCGAAACTTCGACGGCTGCGTACCGGAACCGTCAAAGCTGGATGACCAGAGCCAGAAACTCCTGAAAAAAGCCGAGGAGACCATAGAGAATGTCGGCGAGCTTATCTCCCAATGCCATTTCAAGCAGGGCGTGATGGCGGCCATGGCGCTGGCCCAGGAAGCCAACCGCTATCTGGACGACAAGTCGCCCTGGAAGATAATAAAAGAGGACCGTGAGGCTGCCGCCACCTCGCTTTATGTGGCGCTGGGCGTAATCTCGGCGCTGAAAACGGCGCTCTATCCCTTCCTGCCTTTTAGCTCCCAAGAGTTGCACAATATGCTGGGCTTCGATGGTACTGAGGACGGCTGGAAGCTCAAATTGCCTGAGGGGGGGCAAAGGCTAGGCGAAATAAAGCCTCTTTTTGTTAAGCTCGACGAAAAGCTGGTCGATGAGGAAACAGCCAAGCTGGGGAAATAAACAATGCTGATTGATTCGCACGCTCATATTAATTTGGATGCCTTCGACCGGGACCGCGAGCCGGTCTTGGCCCGCGCCCGGCAGGGGGGCGTGCGGGCGATAATAAATATCGGGCTGGACGTCGAGTCGAGCCGCGTTTCGCTGGAGATGGCCAGGCAGTACGACGAAGTCTTCAGCACCGTCGGCTTTCACCCCCACGAGGCTGATAAAATGCGGGACGACGACCTGAAAACGCTGGCCGAGCTGGCTAAAGGCGCGAAGGTGGTGGCGGTGGGCGAAATCGGGCTGGACTTCTACCGCAACCTTGCCACGCGCAAGAGCCAGACTGAAGCCTTTAAGAAGCAGCTCGACCTGTCCGTAGAGTTGGGGTTGCCGGTGGTGGTGCACTGCCGTGATGCCCACCGGGAGGTCTATAAGATACTGAGCGCCTGGGTGAAGTCAACGCTCTCGGTGGTGGGGAGGCTGCGGCGGGGGGTTATCCACTGCTTCAGCGGGGACATCGAAATGGCGCAGCAATACATCGACATCGGCTTCTACATCTCGCTGGCTGGCTCGGTGACCTACCCCTCGGCGGGGGAGCTGGTGCAGGTAGCCAGGGAGATACCGCTGGACAAGTTGCTCCTGGAGACGGACGCGCCTTTTATGGCGCCGCAGGCCTACCGGGGGAAGCGTAACGAGCCCGCCTACGTCGCCCTTATTGCCGAGAAGGTGGCCCAGGTAAGAGGGGTGCGACGGGATGCGGTGGCCGAGGCAGCGGCTAAGAATACGATAGACCTGTTTAAGCTGCCTATCGGGTAAAGGAGAGCCTTGGAGCTGGAAGAAATCTACCAACTGGTGGAAAAAGACCTGGTCAAGGTAAGGCGCCAGCTGGAGTCGGTGGCCGAGGTCAATTACCCGCCCCTGGCCGAGATGATGCGGCACATACTGGAGGGGGGCAAGGGCATTCGCCCCGCGCTGCACCTGCTCTCGGGCAAGTTCTACCAATACAACCTCGACCTGTTGCTGACCATGGCCACCGCCATCGAGCTGATGCATACCGCCACTCTGGTGCACGACGACGCCATCGACAAGTCGGCGGTGCGTCGGGGAAAGCCGACGGTAAACGCGGTGTGGGGGGAGGAAAGGGCGGTGCTCCTGGGCGACTACGTCTTCGCCCGGGCGGGCGAGTTCGCCGCCGACACCGGCAACCTGCGGGTGATAAAGATCTTCAGCCAGACGCTACAGACCATATCCAGCGGTGAAATCGTGCAGGCCGATGATGCCTTTAAGCTGGAGCAGACCCGCCAGCACTACCTGGATAGAATCGCCGGCAAGACCGCCTCGCTCTTTTCGCTGTCAACGATTTCCGGGGCTATCCTGAGCGAAGCGCCCGAAGCTTCGGTAAAAATCCTTAGAGACTACGGCTTTAACCTGGGCGTCGCCTTTCAGATTGTGGACGACGTCCTCGATTTCGTGGGTAACGAAGAAGAGATGGGCAAGCCCATCGGCTCCGACCTGGCCCAGGGGACACTGACGCTGCCGGCCATGCTGCTCTTGGAGCAATACCCCGAAGATAACCCGGTGAAAGACTTATTCCGCAATCCCGACATGCCCGAAGACGCTAAGCGGGCTAAGGTCAGGTGGGCGATAGAGATGGTACAACAATCGTCCATCGTCAAGCAGTGCTACGAATTCGCCTTGGAATACTGCCAAAAAGCCTGCGGAGGCTTGGATAAACTGCCCGATAAGCCCTGCCGTCAGGCCTTAATGGATCTGGCCGATTTGGTGGTAATCCGCAAGAAATAGGGAGACGCTGGTATCCCTAGTCCCCTTCAACATGGCTGCTGCCGTCGCGGTAGGTCTCTTTTTTGTGGGTGGGGAGAATCTCCTTGAAGCGGTCGACGGCGTACTGACAGGCGGCGAAGCCTTCCTGGCGGTGGGCGGCGGCGATAGCCACCATGAAGTTTATGTCGCTCACCTCAAGCTTGCCGATGCGGTGGCAGATGGCTATACCCTCCAGCTGCCAGCGGCGCCGAATCTCGCCGGCTATCTTTTCCAGGTCGGCCTTGGCTGTGCCCTTGTTGTCAGCGTATTCCACGGAGGCAACCTTTTTACCCTGGGAACTATTGCGAATCAGCCCGACATAGACGGCGATGCAGCCGCTGCCGGAGGTCTTGACCCGGTTGATGACGGACTCGGGGGAGATGGGCTTGGTGGTAATCTCGATCATGGCTTTACCCTATGAGGATGCCGGTTCCTGCTTGGGTACCAGCCGTGGCACGCCGGGAGCCTTCTTGGACTTAGGAGTCTTTACCTCCTCGCCCACCGGCTTAACCGGGTCGGGTGTCTTGGTCTCCTTGACCTCCGGCACCAGCGAAGGCAGGCCCAGCTCGTTGAAGGTATCTTCCAAGTCCTGGCCATCCAGGGTCTCCTGGGCAATCAGCTTCTCGGCCAGCCGCTGCAGCTCTTTCTTGTGTTTGGTAAGCAGCTTCTTGGCGACGGTGTAGGCATCGCTGATGAGTTTGCTAATCTCGCGGTCTATCTCCAGGGCGGTGCGTTCGCTGTAGTCTTTCTGCTCGGCTATCTCTCGCCCCAGGAAGACCATTTCCTGCTTTTCGCCGAAGGTGCGCGTGCCTAGCTTATCGCTCATACCGAAGGAAGTGACCATCTTGCGGGAAAGGTCGGTTACCCGCTCGATGTCGTTGTGGGGGCCGGTTGACCTCTCTTTGAAGATGAGGTCTTCGGCGGCGTGTCCCCCTAGCAGGTGGGCCAGCATGTCCTTCATCTGGGAGCGGGTGGTCAGATACCTGTCCTCGGTGGGGAGTTGCTTGGTATAGCCCAGCGCCATACCGCGCGCTACGATGGATATCTTGTGTATCGGGTCGGCATGAGGCAGCAGGCGAGCCACCAGGGCGTGACCGGCCTCGTGGTAGGCAACGATTTCCTTCTCCCGCGGGCTTATCTTGCGGCTCTTTCGCTCCGGGCCGGCGATGACGCGGTCAATCGATTCTTCCATCTCTTTCATCTTGATGACCTTCTGGTTGCGCCGTGCCGCTAAAATGGCTGCCTCGTTGACCAGGTTGGCCAGGTCGGCGCCGGAAAAGCCCGCCGTCTGCTTGGCCAGCACCTCTAAATCAACTTCTTCGGCCAGGGGCTTGCCCTTGGCGTGTACCTTGAGTATGGCGGCGCGCCCGATGATATCGGGTTGGTCCAAAATTACGCGGCGGTCGAAGCGCCCGGGGCGGAGTAGGGCGGGGTCAAGTATATCGGGGCGGTTGGTCGCCGCCAGAATAATGACGCTGGTGTTGGTATCGAAGCCGTCCATCTCGACCAGAATCTGGTTGAGGGTCTGCTCCCTTTCGTCGTGGCCGCCGCCCAGGCCGGCACCGCGATGGCGGCCGACGGCGTCAATCTCGTCGACAAAAATTATACAGGGGGTGTTGCGCTTGGCCTGTTCGAAGAGGTCGCGCACTCTGGATGCGCCGACACCGACGAACATCTCGACGAACTCGCTGCCGCTGATGGAGAAGAAGGGGACGTTGGCTTCGCCGGCTACGGCTCTGGCCAGTAATGTCTTACCCGTGCCCGGTGGGCCGATGAGCAAGATGCCCCTGGGTATGCGCGCCCCCAGGCTCTGGAACTTCTCTCTCGACTTGAGGAACTCGACGACCTCGGTCAGCTCCTGTTTGGCTTCTTCCACGCCGGCGACGTCGTTAAAGGTAACGGTGGGCGTGTTGCCCTGCGTGAGGCGGGCGCGGCTGCGCCCGAAGTTCATCGCCTGGCTGTTGGCCCCCCGCGCCGAGCGGAATAAGAAGAAGATTAAAGCGCCGAAGAGGATGAGAGGCAGGAAGCCGATGAGCAGGCTGCCCCAATCGAAGCCCGAGGGCTTGACGTCGTAATCAACACCTTCCAGGTTTAAGCCCAAATCCTGAAGGTCGACCAGGGTAAGGTTGCCGATAGCGGCTTTGAGCTCCCGGCCGTCGAGGGTGGTGATGAGCATCTCTTCGTTGTCCACGGTTATGGCGGCTATCTCGCCTTCCTGGGACATGGTGATAGCCTGGTCTAAGCCAACTTCGGTCGGCTTGGAGCCCGTCGGGAAGAGCTGGTAGAGGAGGACGACCGCCGCCACCAGGATAATGATGTATATTAAGCTGTTGCGCATCCAGTTCGATTTCATCATTAGACTCGTACCTTATATTATACCAGACGGTGCTGTCAATAGCTAAATTGGGCTGTCCTAGAGGCGATGATAGGCCTCCTGTAGTAGCAGGGCGTTGGCTTCCAGGCTGGGGCTTTCGCAGATGACCAGCCCCGCAGCCTGGTAGTCCTTGAGCGCCTGGAGCAGCTCGGTGTAGTTCAGGTCGGATTCCTCAAGGTCGAGGTGTTTTCTTTCTCCCTTCGAGCCGTAGGCGATGCCGGAGACGTGGATATGCATGTTGGCGATGGCCTCATCCCCCAGCCCGTTTTTAATCTGCTCCAGGACGGCGACGAATTCGGGGTAGGAGTTGGCTTGGCCCGCGCGGGCGTGCCAGTGGGCGAAGTCCATGCAGATGCCCACCCTGTCCAGATCGTTGGCCAGCCTGATGATTTCATCGATATCGCCGAACTGGCTGATTTTGCCCATGACCTCGGGCCTGACCCAGATATCGTTTTCCTCCTTTTTGAGCGTGTTCATGACCTCGGCCAGGTTCTTCTTCACCGCCTGGTAGGTCTTTTGCGGTGGGTCGCCCAGGTAGAAGGCGGCGTGAAAGACGATGCTCTGGGCGCCGCATAAAGCACCGATGCGGGCGGTCTGGATGATTCTTTCCTGACTGGCGGCTATCTTTTCCGGCTCGCGGGCGTTGAGGTTGATGTAGTAGGGGCCGTGGGCCGAGAGCTTGACGCCTTGGCTCTGGGCCGTTTCCGCCACCAGGCGGGCACTGTTTTCGGCCATCCTGACGCCGTAGACGAACTCAAGCTCCATGCAGCCCAGGCCCAGCTCGGCGATACGCTTGATGCCGTCTATGGCCGAGGGGGTCTTGGCGGTGTGAGGCGTGCCCCCGGTGCCGAAGAGCAATTTGTTCATTTCAAATATCCCAATGCTTAACATAATTATAACATATAATATAGCGCACGAATGTTCCGATGTTGTTAAGATTGGGTTAAAGGTGCCCCACTCTGTCAGCGTACGTTGTTTCTGACCCACCCAATACCCACCCTAATGAGATAAACTCCTTAACTTGGGGGTTACACCTCCCCACCCTAATTTTGGGGGTTTTTAAAGGGGGCGCACCCCCCTTTTACCTTAAAAGGGGGGTGGGTGGGAATAGATAAAATTGGGGATGGGGTATGCTATAATATTTCATTAGGGAGGCTGACTTCTGGAATCGTTAGACATGGCGAAACAGGCGGTTGAGGCTGCCGCCGACAAGCAGGCGATTGATATTGTTTTGCTGGACACCCGCGAGGTCTGCAGCTTCGCCGATTATTTCGTGATATGCAGCGGTGATTCCGAGAGGCAGTTGAACACTATC
>JASFEJ010000082.1:0-6770 GCA_050124895.1 Dehalococcoidia bacterium | reverse complement strand
CGCCGCCGAGCATACCATCGCCCTCATGCTGGCTCTGGCACGCAACATCCCCCAGGCCAACACCGTGCTCCGGGGGGGAGAGTGGAAACGCTCCGACTTCATGGGCACCGAGGTCAGAAACAAAACATTGGGTATTCTGGGCTTGGGCAATGTGGGCTCGGAGGTGGCCAAGCGCGCCCGCGGGCTGCAGATGAAGCTCATCGGCCATGACCCCTTTATCTCCACCGAACACGCCAAACGCCTCCAGGTGGAGCTCGTCCCCGTCGAGAAGATTCTCAAGGAAGCCGACTTCATCACCCTCCACATGCCTTTGAACGATTCCACCAGGAGCATGATTGGAACCAAGCAACTGGCTATGGTCAAGCCCACCGCCCGCATCATCAACACCGCCCGCGGCGGCCTCATCGACGAAGCGGCACTGGCCAAGGCGATAAAGGAGAAAAAGCTGGCCGGGGCGGCTATCGACGTCTTCCCCGAAGAGCCCTGCACCCAGAGCATCCTCTTCGAGGACGAGCGTATCATCGTTACCCCCCACCTGGGCGCCTCCACCGCCGAGGCTCAGGTCCTGGCCGCCAGCGATGTCGCCGAGCAGGTGGTCGACATACTACAAGGGAAACCACCCCGCTATCCCGTCAACGCCCCCTTTATTCCTTCGGAGACGCTTTCGGCGCTGGCGCCCTTCATGAATGTCGCCAACACGCTGGGGCGGCTGGTCAGTCAGCTCGCCGAGGGACAAACGAACTCGGTGCAGATTAAATACGAGGGCGAAATCTCCAATTACGACACCAACTCTCTCAAGGCAGCCTTACTGGGAGGGCTTCTGGAGGGAATCAGCGAGGAGCGGGTCAACCTGGTCAACGCCGACATCGTGGCTTCCCGCCGCGGCCTGACCGTCGTCGAGCAGAAAGAGACGCACTGCGACAACTACGCCAGCCTCATCACCGTTGAGGTCACCACCAGCGCCGGTTCTACCATCGGCGCCGGGACGGTGATACACGGCGAGTCGCACATCGTGCGGGTCAACAACTTCTGGCTGGACATCGTGCCCACGGGCGGCTACTTCCTTTTCTGCAACCATAAGGACCGGCCCGGGCTTATCGGTGCCGCGGGTAATATAACCGGCGAGGCCGACATAAACATCAGCGCCATGCACCTCTCACGCTTGAAGCCGCGCGGCGACGCTCTGATGATACTGGCCCTGGACGAGCCCTTGCCTGAGGAAAAGCAGCAGCAGATACTTTCGCTGGGCGATGTCTACTCGGTGAAACAGGCGAAACTTTAGTCGAGCCTGTGCAGCACCAGTCCCGCCGGTGCTTTGGGATAGAAGTAGGTAGCCTTACGCGACATCTTGTCGCCGGCGTCGGCGATGGCCTTGACCGCCTCCGCTCTCACCGGGCTTAAAAGGAAGGCAAGCTGGCATTCCTGATGTAAAACGCAGTCCACCGCCTCCTGCCCGTCATAGCTGTAGCTGATTATCGACCTGCTTTCCCCTGGCTTATGGGGTATGACGCTATCCACGATATCGACATCCAGCCTTTTGTAGAGCTCAGAGTGGAAGTGAGGCATCATCTGGTCGGCGGCATTTGAGCTCCGCAGCCTGAGACGGAGCACCTTGCCTTCGACCAGGCCCAGAAGGGCCAGCCTGACCTCGTCCCTGTTTCCCCCCGAAAGCAAACGGTCTATCTGTTTCCAGACGTCGCTCTTACCGATGGGCAGCTCCTCGACCTCGAAGAACGAGTTTAATCTGGCGGCCAGCTCGCTCAAGGTCGCTTTGGACATGCCCCGCACCAGCCGGTGGGCGGGCAGGATAACCAGCCCGGGGTCGTCAAAAGCCACCAGCTCCATCATGACGAAGTTAAAGGCTTCATCGCCCGAAACCGAGGGAGAGACGGCGCGCCTTTCCCGCTGGTAGCTGAGGGCGCTCTCGTAACGGTGGTGCCCGTCGGCGATATAGAGGGGCTGGTCGGCAAGACTGGCGACCAGCTGATTGATAGCCTCCGGCTCGTCTATCGTCCAGAGTTTATGCCTCTCTCCATCTTTATCGCTGGCGCTGAGCAAAGGCGGGCTTTTTTCCTTTGACGCTAGCAGTGCCGAGACTTGGCCTTTGTCTTCAAAGAGAGCCAGTATCGGGCTGGTGTTGGCCTGGCAGAGCCAGAGCAGGCTCAGGCGGTCGTCGGTGTGCTCGGCAAGCGTGCCCTCGTGAGGGCGGATGATATTATCCGCCCACTCCTGCAATCTTACGCCGGCGATAATACCGCGCCGACGGTATTCCCGCCCGCCGTGGTGGAAATAATGGTCGTGGAGGTAGAGCGTCGGGGTTTTGTCGACGACCAGGACCTCCTGCGCCAGCCACCGCTCGAGGACAGCCGCGGCACGGGTGTACTTATTATCGGTGGTGGTGTCCTGGGGCAGCTCGCGGTTGTGCTCCAGGCGGACGAAGTTGTATTCGTTACGCTGGTAAAGCTCCTGCTGCAGTTGCGGGGAAATAACGTCGTAGGGGGGACAGATAACGTCAGCCAAATCCTTGACCTTACGCGGATTGTAGTGCACCCCCGGGAAGGGAAGAATCTCAGCCATAGCCCTCTCTTTCCAAACCAGTCTAGTTTAACCCATAGCTCGGCGGGGACACAAGTTTGGCTACCAGATAACCAGTATGTCTTGAATCACATCGTCGAAGGACGGAATCATATAGCCATTCAGCTGCGAGTAACGTCGGCCGATTTCCAGGCTGACCTCGTCGTCGAACTGGGGCTCGAAATAGACCAGCCCCCGGTCGATAGTGTCGAAGGCGATTATGGAGTGCCCCGAATCCGAATAGCGCAGCTCGACGTAGGCACAGCGCCAACCCTCGGTCTCAGCGTTATTACAAACGTCCCGGGAAAAGTGGCTGCAAACGTAGCTGTCTTCATCATAGTGGTTCCGGTCGGTGCGGTCGCGGTTAAGGAAAGCCACCGCCTCAGCGTAGCTGGGGTCGCTCAGGCAATAGCCATGGCCGGTGCCAGCGGCTACGCCCTCAGCGTAGCCTTCGTTGTAGCCCGCCGTGTAGCCGGTGGATTCGCCCTCGTTATAACCCTCGTCCTTACCCACGTCATAGCCGTCGTTATAGCCGTCGTGGTTACCCTCGATATAACCTATCTTCTGCCCCGCCAGATAGCCATCGTCATAGCCGGCGGCGTCGCCCACGGTATAAGCCGCGTTATAGAGAATGTAACCGCCGGCGCCGAGCGCCGCCAGGATACCGATTATCATCAAAGTACGTCTTAGCCACATTTTAATCCCCCTTAGCTTTTATTATATCGGTTTATCTTTTGCCTAGCTAGTTGGTGTGCTATAATTTTTGAGAACGCGCACGTCAGAGGGTATTTCGTGGCCGACTTGGAACAGGCAAAACAGAAGATAGAGAAGCTAAGAGCGGAAATCAACCACCACAACTACCGCTACTACGTGCTGGACAGCCCCGAGATTTCCGACGCCGATTACGACGAGCTGATGCGGGAACTGCAGGCGCTGGAGGCGGAATACCCCCAGTTCTTAACTCCCGACTCCCCCACCCAGCGCATCGGCGCCGCCCTCGTAGAAGCCTTCGGCGTCGTGGAACACCCCCTGCCCCTGCTCTCGTTGGGCAACGCCTTTTCCCCGGAAGAGCTGGGCGCCTGGTACCAGCGGACGCTGAAGCTGGCCGACGGCCAGGAGTTCGGCTTCGTCGGCGAGCACAAGATTGACGGCCTGGCCGTGGCGCTGACCTACGTCGACGGCAAATTCACCACCGGGGCTACCCGCGGCGACGGCCTGCGCGGCGAAGACATCACCCAGAACCTGAAGACGGTGCGGAGCATCCCCCTAACAGTGAGGGACGACTTCCCGCCCCGCTTCGAGGTGCGCGGTGAGGTATTTCTGCCCAAAGCAGGCTTCGAGAAACTGAACCGCGAGCGGGCTGAGGAAGGACTACCGCTTTTCGCCAACCCCAGAAACGCCGCCGCCGGCTCGGTGCGCCAGCTCGACCCGCGCGTCACCGCCAAGCGCCCGCTGGACATTTATATCTATATGCTCGGCTACGCCGAGGGCAAAGCCACCCCACCCACCCACTGGGAGACGATGGAATACCTGAAAAGCCTCGGCTTTAAGATAAACCCCAACAACCAGTTTCTAACCAGCATCACCGAGGTCGAAGGCTATTATGACAAATGGGTGGAGCGAAGAGAGAGCCTACCCTACGAAGCCGACGGCATCGTGGTCAAGATAAACCAGATTGAATTGCAGGAGCGCCTGGGCGACGTCGGCCGCGAGCCGAGGTGGGCCATAGCCTACAAGTTCCCCGCCGTCCAGGGCAACACCGTCCTGAAGAGCATCGAAATCAGCGTGGGGCGTACGGGCACGCTCAACCCCTACGCCGTTCTGGAACCGGTGGCGGTGGGCGGCGTCACCATCAAAAGCGCCGCCCTGCACAACGAGGACGACATCCGCCGCAAGGACATCCGTGAAGGTGATACCGTTATTATCCAGCGCGCCGGCGAGGTCATCCCCCAGGTGGTCGGCCCCGTGGTCAGCAAGCGCACCGGCCAGGAAAAAGAGTTCAGTCTGCTGGAAAAGCTGGACAAAGACGAAAAAGGACGCCCCCTATGCCCCGCTTGCCACCAGGCGAGCATCGTCAAGCCCGAGGGCGAAGTCATGTACTACTGCTCCAATGCTTCCTGCCCGGCTCAGGCGCAGCAGCGCATCGAGCTCTTCGCCTCAAGGGGAGCCATGGACATCGAGGGCATCGGCGAAGCCCAGAGCGTGATACTGTATGATAACGGCCTGGTCAATAACGCCGCCGACCTCTACAAGCTGAAGGATAAAAAAGACGAGCTTTTAACACTGGGAAACACGGGCGAAAAGAGCGTGGCCAACCTGCTCAACGCCATCGAGGAGAGCAAAAACCGACCGCTGGCGAGATTAATCTTTGCTCTGGGCATACGTCACATCGGCGGCGAAACGGCCGAGATATTAGCCAAACGCTTCGGTAGTATTGAGGCATTATCGGCAGCCTCGAAGGACGAGCTCATGAGCATCGAGGCCATCGGCCCCAAGATTGCCGACAGCATCCTCGCCTTTTTCCGGCAGGAGGAAAACCAGAAAATCATTCAGGGGCTAAGGGAGGCTGGCGTCAAACTGGCGGAAAAAGCCAGGACCGAGACCCTGCCCTTAGAGGGCATAGAGTTCGTAATTACGGGCCGGCTGGAAGCCTTTTCCCGACAGGAAGCCGAGGAGAAGATAAAAGCCCTCGGCGGCACGGCCAAGGACAACGTCACCAAGAAGACCAACTACCTCGTCGTCGGCGCCGACCCCGGCGGCAACAAGCTGACCAAAGCCCAGGAATTAGGCACCGAGCAGATTGACGAAAAGAGGCTTTTGAGCATCCTGGAGGGCAAAACTTAAATGAAACTAATCGTCGGATTGGGCAACCCCGGGCGTTCTTACGCCCGCCACCGCCACAATATCGGCTTTATCAGCCTTAATCACTTCGCCCGAACTCAGGGCATAAAGCTCGATAAGAAGAAGGGGCTGGCACGGATTGGCGAAGGCAAAATAGAGAACAACGAGGTGGTCTTGGCCCGCCCCCAGACCTTTATGAACGACAGCGGCCAGTCGGTAAGCCGCTTGGTCAAGAAATTCAAAATCGCTCCCGACGACCTCATCGTCATCCACGACGACCTCGACCTGCCCCTGGCTAAAATCCGCATAAGTCACGGCAGCGGCTCCGGTGGACATAAGGGCATCAACTCGATTATTCAAGAAATAGGCACTCAGGACTTCATCCGTATTCGTATAGGCATCGGCCGCCCCGATAAGCCCGAAATCAGCGAGGACGATATTATTGACTATGTTTTAAGCGACTTCCCCCCCAGCGAAAAACGCGCCATCGATAACATCATCCCCGGGGTAAGCGAAGCCATCCTCTGCCTGCTCACAGATGGGTTGACCACGGCGATGAACAAGTTTAATTAGCCCCACCCAGGTTGTCTTTACCCACACCAACCCACCCAGAAATGTCTTTCAAAGGGGGCTTTGCCCCCTTAAAAACCCCCAAAAACTGGGTGGGGAGGCGTACCCCGGAAGGAATTCTAGAGGGAGAATCCCTTCTAAGGGTGGGCAGGGCGGGTCAGAAAAACGTTCGCTAACAAAACGGGGTGGCAGGTAGGAAAAGCTGTTTCCAAACCCCA
The DNA here is from genome assembly GCA_050124895.1 of Dehalococcoidia bacterium. Classification (GTDB taxonomy): domain Bacteria; phylum Chloroflexota; class Dehalococcoidia; order Dehalococcoidales; family BS750m-G39; genus E44-bin88. The sequence continues at coordinate 567 of JASFEJ010000082.1, read as the reverse complement.
CTTTCTGGTGCTATAATCCATATACGCATGACCAAAAAACAACCCATCATCGCCGTTATCGGCGGCGGCAGTTGCAACCAGGCAGAAGCCAAGCTGGCCGAGGAAGTCGGGCGTGAGCTGGCCAAACGCGGCGCCGCCCTGGTGTGCGGGGGTTTGGGTGGAATCATGGAGGCCGCCTGTAAAGGTGCCAGCGCCGAGGGCGGTACTACCATCGGCGTTTTGCCCGGTGATAACCGCAATGCCGCCAATCCCTACGTTAAAATTCCCATCGTCACCAACCTGGGCTACGCCCGCAACGTGGCTGTGGTCAAATCGGGGCAGGCGGTCATCGCCGTCGGCGGCAACTACGGCACCCTCTCCGAAATCAGCCACGCCCTGCAGAGCGGCATTCCTGTGGTCGGCTTAGGCACCTGGACAATCTCACGCAACGGCCAGGAGGACAAGGCCATCATTAGAGCCCAGAGCGCCGCCGAGGCGGTGGACAAAGCGCTTGAAGCAGTAAAGGAATAGCATGACTAAAATCGACAGCGTTAAAGCCAGAGAAATATTAGACTCCCGGGGCAACCC
>JASFEJ010000081.1:0-6795 GCA_050124895.1 Dehalococcoidia bacterium | reverse complement strand
AGGCGGCTGAATATTCGCCGCGTGTAGGCGTCGATGACAAAGACGGGCTTACCCGCGGCGTAGAGTATTATGGAATCGGCCGTCTCCGGCCCGATACCGTGCACGTCAACTAGCTGCCGGCGCAGCTCTTCGGCATCAAGGGCGAACAGTTTATTCAGGTCGTCCTGATAGTGATTGCCCAGCCAGAGGGCGAAAGCCTTGAGCTTGAGCGCCTTGGCGTTGTAGTAGCCGCAGGGATAGACCAGCTCGGCCAGTTTGGCTCGGGGTAGTTTTCTTAAAGCCGACGGCGACAGCGCCCCCGCCCCCCGCAGGTTTTTTATCGCCTTCTCCACGTTGCCCCAGGCGGCAGACTGGGTGAGTATGGCGCCGATAATGACCTCAAAGGGCTCGTCGGCGGGCCACCAGTGCTGGGGGCCGAAGCGGCCCATAAGCCTCCGGTAGATATCGACTAGTGTTCGGGAATCCATCTGGGTGCCTTAGCCCCACTGGCGGAATCGTAGCCCGGTATGTAGGGCTTAATATCGATGACGGGGGTACCGTCTATGGCATCCAATCCCTTGACTTTGAGGACGTTGGCCCGCCGCTCTAAAAGCTCGACGGTAGCCTGGCCGATGGGGTTGGGGCGGCTGGGGGCGCGGGTGGCGAAGCGGCCGGTAAGCGGCAGGTCTTGGTTACCCATGGGGTGGACCTTCAGCGGTAGTGGCTGTCTTTCGGCAAGCTGGTGCATCCAGTAGAGGACAATGATATGAGAGAAATTCTCCAGCCCGTCCAGCGCCTCGGTCAACTCAGCTTCGATAACGATTTCGGAGACGACCTCTTCCCAGCCGTGCCGCATCGGCTGCTTGATACCGTTGCTGACGACACCGATGGCTTTTAGCTCCATAGAGGGCGATGGCTCGGGCATGATAACGACCTTAAACAGAAGGGGGCTGTTTTCTAGCAACAGCCCCCCAACTCTCAAAAAGATTACCAGGCCAGTGGGGTAGACGTTAGCAATTGCTTGGCAATATCGGGGTAGTTGGCGATAAAAAGCAGCTCGTCCTCGACCAGAGGTTTATGCGAGAGGACGTTGGCGTACCTCACCAGCTCCAGCACGTCGTTGGCCTCTTCCTTGCTGGCAAACTCTACGTCCCTAATCTTGCCCATAACGTGGCTGAAGCCGGAGATACCGCTGTACTGCCCGGCGATAATCTCCCGCCCCGTGTCCACTTTGATGGGGTCGCCTCGCCCCAGTTCCTTAAAGCCGTAGAGCTCGTAGTTTTCCGGGTCTTTTAAGACGCCGTCGGCGTGTATCCCCGACTCGTGGGCGAAGGCGTTGGCGCCGACACCGGGCTGGTTGATGGGGATGGGCACGTCAAAGGCGTACTCGGCGAACTTGGCTATCTTCCAGGCTTTGGACAGCTTTACTTTGCTGCCGAACTGATACCTTTCGGCGAAATCCTTGGACTTGGTCACCGCCAGGATAACGGTCACCAGGTCGGCGTTGCCCGCCCTCTCCCCGATACCGTTGATGGTGGTGTTGATGTAGGCGTCCTGCCCGCCGTCAATCGTCCCCTTGGCCCCGGCCAGGGAGTTAGCCGCCGCCATTCCCAGGTCGCCGTGGCAGTGCTGCTCAATGGGCAGCCCCACCCGCTCCGCCAGCGCCTTGTTGGTCCGGTAGATGGTGAAGGGGTTATCGTAGCCCAGGGTGTCGCAGTAGCGCAGGCGCGTCGCCCCGTGCTCCTTGGCTGCCAGCCCGAACTCAACCAGGTAGTCCAGGTCGGTACGGGAGGCGTCCTCGGCGTTGACGCCGACGCTCTCGGCGCCCTTGGCCAAGGCAGCGTCCAACGCCTCCGTCATATTATTGATGACGTCCTTCCGGGTCTTCTTACCCTGGAACTTACCTCTAATCATCTGCTCCGAGGTGGAGATGGAGATGTTGAGGTGTTTTATGCCGGGCACCCTCTCGAAAGCCAGCTCAACGTCGTCAACAATGGCCCTTATCCACCCCCCCAGACGTAAGGGCTGCAAAACCCCCATCTCGGCCAGCTCGATATTGGCGTTAAGGTAGCGGGTCTCGTGCCGGGTGGTGGGGAAGCCGAACTCGGACTGAAAAACCCCCATTTCGTTGAGGTATATATTAACCATCGTCTTTTCCAGCTTGGAAAGCCCAAGCTTGGCGGTCTGGACGCCGTCACGGTTAGTAACGTCAAGTAGGTAAATCTTAGGCATAGCTCCTCCTTTGAGAACTACCATTTTAGCATAAATTAGCTACAATTAGCAAGGATTTTGGCTCTCCCTCAAGGGCGGGAAGGCATATTTTATGTTACAATGTCTTTAAGATCATCGGGTGGTACAGGTGGGTTCTTGCGCAGACTGTTATTTGCCCTATACGCCTTCATCATCATCGTAGCCATAGGTGTCATCGGCTACATGATCATCGAGGACTGGTCCTTCCTCGACGCCCTCTACATGACCATCACCACCATCACCACCGTAGGCTTTAAAGAGGTTTACCCTTTAAGCGATGCCGGGCGGATTTTCAGCATCTGCCTCATTATCGGCGGCGTCGGTGGGGCGCTCTACATCCTGACCACTATCATGGGAAGCTTCATTGAGGCACAGTTCGACCTGGGGAGGCGAAGAATGAAGAATAAAATTGCCAAGCTTAAAGAACACTTTATCCTCTGCGGCTACGGGCGGGTGGGGGAAGAGATAGCCCTCACCTTCAGCGAAGAGGGTGTGCCCTTCGTCATCATCAGCAATAACGAGGAGCACGTGGCCAGCGCCGAGAAGGAGGGCTACCTGGCTATATTCGGCGACGCCACCGACGACGACGTGCTCAAGGAGGCCGGCATCGAGCGGGCTCGCGGGCTGGTGGCGGCGGTGGGTAGCGATAGCGATAACACCTTTATCACCCTTTCGGCGCGGGAGTTGCACCCTGACCTCTTCATCGAGACCCGCGCTTCCAATCCCGAGTCCGAGGGCAAGCTGCGGCGGGCGGGTGCCGACCGCATCATCTCCCCCCACGCCATCGGCGGCCGCCGCATGGCCATGCTGGCCATGCGCCCGGCGGTGGTCGAGTTCATCGACACCGTCACCACCGGCCGCGGCCGCGACATGCAACTGGAAACAATAGATGTCGTCGTCGGCTCCTCGCTAGTCGACCAGACCATGGGACAGGCCCGGAGCAAGGTCGGCATCACCGTCCTGGCCGTAAGAAAGGCCAACGGTACGCTTATCCCCAATCCCCCCGACGAGGATATAATTGAGGAAGGGGACCGGCTCATCGTCATCGGCACCAAGCAGCGCCTGGCGACTCTAGAAAAAATCCTGACCGGGAAGAAAAGAGGCAAAAAATGAAAGTCGGCATTATTAACGTCACCGGATATACCGGCGTCGAGCTGGCCCGGTTGCTTTATCAGCACCCCGAGGTAGAGCTTAGCTCGGTTACGGGCCGGAGCACGGCGGGACAAAAACTAAGCGAGGTCTTCCCCCACCTGGCTGATATCAAGCTGACCATCGAGGCCGAGCTGGGCGATGTGGAGTTGGCTTTTTCGGCCATGCCCCATAAGGACAGCGCCGCCGAGGTCATCCCCCTGATAGACAAGGGGGTCAAGGTGGTCGATATCAGCGCCGATTTCCGCTTAAAAGACGCCGCTCTGTACGAGCAGTGGTACGGCTTTAAGCACCCCTCCCCCCCACTGCTGTCACGGGCCGTCTACGGGCTGCCCGAGCTGCACCGCGCCCGGATTGCCTCGGCCCAGCTGGTGGCCAACCCCGGCTGCTACCCCACCAGCGCCATACTGGCCTTAGCGCCAGCGGTCAGGGCCAAGCTCATCGGGCCCGATATTGTTATCGACAGCAAGTCGGGCATCTCCGGCTCGGGGCGCAGCTTAAGCCTGGACAGCCATTATGCGGAGGCTAACGAGGACACCAGCGCCTACGCCCTGGAGGGGCACCGCCATATGCCCGAAATCGCCCAGGAGCTAAAGGGTATCAGGCCTTCGATAACCTTTGTCCCCCACCTAGTGCCCATGACGCGGGGTATCTTGAGCACCTGCTACGCCCCACTGGTGAAAAAGATAGATGAAGAAAAGCTTAAAAAAATCTATAACGACTTCTATAAGGACGAGCCCTTCGTCCGCGTAACCGAGGCCCCACCCCACACCAAGCACACCTGGGGCAATAACAATTGTCTGGTCTATCCGGTTATCGACCCGCGGGCGAACCGGCTCATTGTCGTCAGCTGCATCGATAACCTGGTGAAGGGGGCGGCGGGGCAGGCTATCCAGAACATGAATATCATGCTCGACCTGCCGGAGACGACGGGGCTGGAATCACTGGCGATTTATCCTTGACTGCACCCCACCCCCCCAAAAAACAAAATCCCCCTCCTCCCGGATAGAGAAGAGGGGGATTTCTTTTAGCGTTAATTAGACGACGATAAACAGCGGGCACATCACCAGCGTAATCGTTGCCAAAAGCTTGACCAGCACGTGCAGCGAGGGCCCCGCCGTATCTTTAAGCGGGTCACCCAGGGTATCGCCGACCACCGCCGCAGCGTGGGTAGGCGAGCCCTTGCCGATTACCTTGCCGTTTTCGTCCTTGAGCTGCCCGTCCTCAATCATCTTCTTGGCGTTGTCCCAGGCGCCGCCGCCGTTGTTCATGTAGGAGGCCATCATGATGCCGCCGATAGTGCCCACCATGAGCAGGGCGGCCACGACCATGGCACTGTCATAGCCGGGGATAAAGCGGAAGATAACGCCGATGATAATCGGCCCCAGCACGGGCAAAAGCCCGGGGGCAATCATTTCACGCAAACCGGCGCGGGTGGTGATGTCCACCGCCTTGGCGTAATCGGGCTTGGAGGTACCCTTAAGAATGCCGGGGTCGGCGCGGAACTGGCGGCGCACCTCCTCGATAATCTTGGAGGCCGTACGGCCCACCGCCTTGATGGCCCAGGAGCTGAAGAGGAAGACAATCATCACCGCCAGCAGGGCGCCAACGAAGACCTCGATGCGGGCGATGTTAACGACATTATAGAGCCCGACCTCGCCGAACTTGATAAAGGAAACCCTATCCAGGAAAGCCTGGAAGAGGAGGAAGGCGGCTAAGCCCGCCGAGACCATGGCGTAGCCCTTGGTCAGGGCTTTAGTGGTGTTGCCCACGGCGTCGAGGCGGTCGGTCACCTTGCGCACCGCCGGCCCCGCCCCCGCCATCTCGTTGATGCCGTTGGCGTTGTCGGTGATAGGGCCGAAGGTGTCCATTGATAACACGTAGGGGCAGGTCATGAGCATGCCCATGGTAGCTACGGCCGTGCCGAAGGCGCCCGCCCCGTGCACCCCGCTCATATCCCCCATCCAGAAGGAGAGCAAGAGCGAGATGCCGATAACCAGAGCGGTGGGCAGGGTCGTCTCGAAACCCACCGCCGTGCCCATGATGATGTTGGTGGCCGGCCCCGTCTTGGAGGCCTCGGCGATACTGCGCACCGGGCTGAAACGCCACTCGGTGTAGTACTGGGTGACGAAGACGATGACCACGCTGGCGGCGATACCGACAACGCCGGCGCCGAAGAGCCACCAGCTACCCAGCATAAAGTGAACGGCTACCGCCAGCCCCACTATGGAGAGGCCGATAGCCACGAAATAGCCCCGGTTAAGGGCGTTCATGGCGTTCTCGTTTTCCTTAGCCCGCACGAAGAAAATACCTATCATGCTGGCCAGCATGCCGAAGCCGCGAACGCACAAGGGAAAGAGTATCCAGGCAATGTTGCCCGTAGCCACGTAGGCGGCGATACCCAGTATCATGGCGCCGATGTTCTCCGCCGCCGTGGACTCAAAGAGGTCGGCACCACGACCGGCGCAGTCGCCGACATTATCGCCCACCAGGTCGGCAATGACGGCGGGGTTGCGCGGGTCGTCCTCGGGGATGCCCGACTCTACTTTACCCACCAGGTCGGCGCCCACGTCAGCCGCCTTGGTGTAGATACCGCCGCCGAGCTGGGCGAAGAGGGCGACAAAGCTGGCGCCGAAGCCGAAGCCGACGATAAGGTGCGGCGCAATATCCGGGTTGCTGTTGCCGCCGTAGGCAAAGAAGATAATAGTGACGCCGATAAGACTTAAGGCCGTAATCAGAAAGCCGGAGACAGCCCCGCCGCGCAGGGCGACGTTAACCGCCTCGGTAAGGCTCTTCTGGGCGGCGGCGGCGCAACGGGCGTTGGACTTCACGGCGATGTACATGCCGATAAATCCAGCTACCCCGGAGCACAGGGCGCCCACCAGAAAGGCAACCCCGGTGCGCCAGCCGATAGCCAGTGCACTCATGCCCTCAACCTCGGTTCCCCCCAGCAACCCCACCAGAACGCCGATAATAACGGCAATAATCACCGAGTAGATGGCAATGGTGGTGTACTGCCGCTTCAAAAAAGCCCAGGCAGCCTGAAAGATAATATCACCAATTTCCTTCATCTTGGGCGTGCCCATGGAACGTTTGAGCACGTTTCGGGCCAAAAATATGGCGAAGATTACGGTTATGATTCCCGCCGCAGGCACAACCCAAAAAATAGCTGGCATATCGCCTCCTTTTCAATGAATATTTTGGTAAATAGCCGTCAGGATTATACCATAGCAACAGGGCAGGGCAAAAGGGTTATTTCACGCAAACACTCTAAAGGGCAAAGAGTAAGGGTATAAACCCCGTAGGGCGTAATTGGGGGCAGGCAATAGACTTAGGTAAGGAGGGAAACCCTCTTGCCCCACCCCATTTTAAATCTTTTCCCGCCCACCGCCCTTTTAATGTATAAAGGGGGCTCCG
>JASFEJ010000080.1:0-6803 GCA_050124895.1 Dehalococcoidia bacterium | reverse complement strand
GTTCTTCCTCTGCGACAGTCACGCTCCCGACGACCCCGAGTTCAATATGTTCCCTCCCCACGCCATTCAGGGCACGGCCGAGGCCGAGGTTATCCCCGAGCTGGCCAAATTCAAGGGCGAGCTAATCTCCAAGAAGACCTACAGCTCTTTTTTCGGCACGCCGCTCGAAGAAAAACTCGAAGAACTAAAACCGAAAAAGGTGATTGTCTGCGGCGTCTGCACTCACATCTGCGTTTTATACGCCGTCTCCGACGCCAGACTCCGCGGCTACGAGGTCGAGGTGCCCGTCGACTGCGTGGCCTCCTTCGACGAAAAGGATCACCAGTTCGGCCTGGAATATATCGCCAACACGCTGGGGGCTAAGCTGACCAACCTGGCGACCAGCCGGGCCAGGCCGCCCAAGTTTGAACCTTTAGCTGACGTCCTCTCCGGAGAGACGGCTGACATCTACTTCGCCCGCACCGTGGAGATACTGCGTAAAGAAAAGATGAACCCGGCGGCGACCATGGAGTTTTTCGCCAGCCGGGCTGGTATCCTCTGTGGCATGGAAGAGGTCAAGGCACTACTGAACAAGGTCCTGCCCAAGGATAAAAGCGAGGTCTGGGCACTGGCCGAGGGCGACGGCATGAAAGAGCACGAGGTGGTGCTGCGCATCACCGCCCCCTACCAGAGCTACGGGCTTTACGAGACGGCTATTGACGGCATATTGGCCCACTGCAGCGGCTGGGCGACGGCGGCGCGGCAGTGCGTTGAAGCCGCCCGGGGAATACCCGTCATCAGCTTCGGCGCCCGTCATGTCTATCCTACCGTGGCCGGGATAATGGACTACGCCGCTATCGTCGGCGGTTGTGTCGGCTGTTCCAGCATCGCCGGGGCTAAGCTGGCCGGCGTCGAGCCTTCGGGGACGATACCCCACGCTCTCATCCTGGTTATGGGGGATACCGTTGTCGCCACCAAGGCCTTCGATAAGCATATGCCGAAATCGGTACCCCGCGTCGCCCTGGTGGATACCTTTAAGGACGAGGTGGAGGAATCGGTGCGGGTGGCGCAGGCGATGGGCGAGAGGCTCACCAGCGTGCGCCTCGATACGCCGGCAGAACGGGGTCGGGTTACCCCGGCGCTGGTCAAGGAGGTCAGGGCCAGGCTGGACATGGCCGGCTTTAAGAAGGTACAGATTTTCGTCAGCGGCGGCATCAGCCTGGAGCGCATCGGGTATTTTATTGATGCCGGAGCGCCGGTTGACGCCTTCGGCGTGGGCAGCTATATCAGCGCGGCCAAGCCCATCGACTTTACCGCCGACCTCCACGAGATAGAGGGCAAGCCCATCGCCAAGCGGGGCCGCATCCCCGGCATTACCCCCAACCCCCGGCTCAAGCGAATAATATAGAACTGGAGAAGACTTATGCTGGAATATATGCTCGACTTCTTTAAGTCCTTTTTTTATGTCCCCGGCCTTAGCTGGAACCTTTGTCTTCTTGGCATTGGCCTGGCCTTTGCTTTCGGCGCCGCCTGGTTTACCGCCTACTGGACGCCGATACTAAAGAAGCCGTGGGCCTGGGCGATTCTGGTTGTCAGCGCCTTTTTGACGCTTTTGGCCGTTACCTTCGTTCAAATCCCGCTGCAGTGGTGGACCAGTGAGGCACTAAACCATTTCTGGAGCAGCGCCGTCCTCAATGACTGGCTGCTGCTGGCGGGGATACCGACCATACTCTTAAGCGGGCTGGTTCAGGAGGGGTCGAAGCTGGTGCCGGTGGTATTCTACTGGCAGCGTAAGGGCCGCAGCATCACCCCCAGGATGGGGCTGGTTCTCGGGGCTATAGCTGGTTTAGGTTTCGGCGTCTTTGAGGCGCTGTGGATACACAATATCATCTTTGCTTCCGGCTGGACTTGGTCAACGGTACAGGTTGGCGGGGTGCTGGAGCTGGCTGGATTCTGGGAGAGGTTCTTTGCCGTCGGCTTTCACATCGCCGTCAGCGCCCTGGCCGGCTACGGGCTGGCTAAGGGCTGGGGCTGGCAGTTCTACCTTATCGCCTCGGGGCTGCACGCCGCCTTGAATTACGGCATTGTTTTGGCCTCTTACGGGCTTTTGGGCACGGTTGGCATCGAGGTCTATGTCGCCGTTGGGGCGGCGCTGGTAGCCGTTTTCGCTCTCTGGCTGAGGTGGCGGAAAACGGATGAGCTTAGTCCGCCACAAACCGAAGACGCAGAACCCGCTTAGTTTCGGCGCCGACCTTGGCCCGCTCGTCGAGGCGCCAGCCGACCACCCAGAGGATTTGCTCACCGGAGCAGACGAGGGGAACGCGACCGCGCCAGGCCTGGGGTATTTTGGCATCAATCATGAACTCGCCCAGCTTTTTGGGTTGACTTAAGCCCAGCGGCTGGAACCTGTCCCCGCGCTTGCGAGCTCTTATCGTCAGCCTGTCGCCGCTTTTAGCCAGGTCGAGGTAAGCGGTGAAGTCGTCTTCATCGCCCATTTCTTCCCGCTCTACGATAGCCGCCTCCACCCGCCAGCCGGGGAGCGACGTTTTGCCGGGAACCTTTAGCGGAAACTCACCCCTTAGTTCGGGAAGTGGGGATAGGGTGGTGGGGTCGGAAGTCAAGAGGTAGCGTTCGTATTCTACGGCGAAAACTAACCCTCCGGGCAGATTCAGCCTTTTTCCCGCAGGCTTATTGGCCAGTGACAGCATCTCTTCAATGTGGCGCATCTCGACGTCTTTGGCGCTGCCCAAAAGCCTTTCCACGGCGGCGCGGAGCAGGTAGCGCTTCAGGGCGGGGGGGAATTTCCCGAATTCCGCTTTGTCCAGAACCAAGCTCTCGCCTTCCTGTTTTATCACCCTGTCCCGGAAGTGGGCGACCACGGCGTCCAGAAAGCTGATATCGTCGTCGGCGATGCGCCCGGTGCGGAGCAGGGCCTCAGCGATAGCCGGGTTATAGCTCTCCAGCAGAGGCATGAGTTGCTGGCGCACCCGGTTTCTTAAGGGAGACAAAGAGAGATTGGAGGCGTCAAGGCGGGGGGTAATCTTATGCCGGCGGCAGTAGCCCTCGGTCTCCTCATGGCTTATCTCCAGCAGCGGCCTGATTATAATGAGGCTGTTTTCTCCCGACTGCCAGAGCGTTGACGGCTGTAAGCCCCGCATCCCCCGCGTGCCGCTGCCCCGGATGAGGTGCATTAAAATCGTTTCGATGTGGTCGTCTTTGGTGTGTCCCGCCGCCGCCCGCTTAGCCCCGATGGACTGGGCCACCTGGGCCAAAAAGCGGTATCTCACCTCGCGGGCGGCTTCCTCCGGCGAAAGGCGCTGTTTTTCTTTATAGCCTTTAACATCCCGCTTCTCGATGGTGGCCGGGATTTTGAGCTTGCGGGCTAAATCGGCGACATATTCGGCATCGGCATCGGAATCGGCGCCCCGCAACTGGTGGTTGAGGTGGGCGATGTGCAGCTTTAGCTTAAGCTGAAGACTGGCCAGGATATGCAGCAGGCAGACCGAGTCCGCCCCTCCCGACACCGCCACCACCAGTTTTTCGCCGTCCGCTAGCAGCTGGTGCTCACGGATAAAGCCCAGCACCCGCTCTTCCAATGACGGCTGGTTCTCTGCCTTCATGCTCTGTCCCTCAAGCCGTTTTCAGCAGCAGCTTGGTGCGGTGGGTGAAGGTGGGGCGGCTGAAGCCCAGGGCGGCGGCGACCTGCTCGGGCCTTCCCGAGCCGCCGCTGTCGCAGCGTAGCCTCATGCCTATGGTGCTGGAGCCCGGGCGCCACTCGATAAGCCACAGGTCGTCGATTAGAGCTCTTAAATCATAGTTCCTGGTGCCGGTGTCCCTCTCGTGGTGCCAGGGAAGCTGTTCCACCGCCAGCAGCGAGGCCAGCGCCTTCTCTACTTCCGCCTTGTCCTTATCCGTTGCCAGTTTCACCTCGTATTCGGCCTGGCTCAGCTGCGATTGCAGCGAGGGCATGGTCGGGGCTACCGAAAATACCTGCACTATCTCAATCCCCGTCGGCAGCTGCTGGCGCACGGCGTCGGTGAAAAAATGAGGGGAGACCCACTGGCTGCAAAAGACATCCATCAGCTCCGCCTGGCTGGTTACGCCTACCGCCAGCGGCGCCGCCAGCGAGAGGCGGGGGTGGGGGCTGAACCCCTCGGTGTAGGCCAGCGGGATGTCGGCGCGGTGGAGGGCTCTCTGCCAGAGGCGCATTATATCAAGGTGGGAGATGAACTTTATCTCTTCGCCTCGGCGGAACCTAATCCGTAGACGCTGCATGCTTTTCCTTGGTTATCCGTATCTTCTCTATCTTCATCCCTCGCATCTCGGTGATGACTATCTTCAACTGCTTGTACTTAAGCCGCTCGCCCTCTCTGGGTATGTGCCCCAAAAGCTCGAGGATAAAGCCGGCTATCGTCTCGTAGTCTTCGCCTTCGGGCAGGTTCAGGTCCATCTCCTCGTTGGCCTCTTCCACCCGCATCCCGCCGTCAATCTGGAAGGTGTGCTCGTCGATGCTCTCGTATTCCTTCTCTATTTCGGCCAGCTCGTCGCCCACCGGTCCCACGATTTCCTCCATCAGCCCGCTCAAGGAGACGATACCGGCCGTGCCGCCGAACTCGTCGACCACCACCGTCATGCGGTAGTTCTTGTCCTTCATCTCGGTAAAGAGCTCGCTGACCCGCTTGGTCTCGGGGGCAAAGTAGGCGGGGCGAATCAGGTCGTCAATAGTGCTTTTATTATTGAGCTGTCCTTTGGCCTGGGCCATGAGTATATCCTTCACCGCCAGGATGCCGATGACGTTATCTATATTGTCCTCGTACACCGGAAAGCGGGATAGCGGGTTTTCGGCGTAGAGCTTGAGGAAGTCGGCTATGGTGGTGCCCTTGGTCACCCAGATTACCTCGGTGCGCGGCACCATTACCTCCAGGACGGGGCGGTTACCGAAATCGAACACCTTGTGCAGCATCGTCGCCTCTTCCTCCTCCACCGTGCCCTCCTTGTGCCCCACCGATATCATGGTCCGGATTTCCTCCTCGCTGGCCAGCGACCGCGGCACCGCCTTCCCGCCGAATATCTTGGCGAGGCCGGAGGCAATCCAGCTCAGGACAAAGACGAAGGGCGTAAACAGCCAGGCGATGACCCTTATCGGCCCGACAAAGGTGAGCGACATCCTTTCGGAATGCCTGGTGGCTATGGTCTTGGGCGTGGTCTCGCAGAAGATGAGCAGTATGATGGTGACCGCGGCGGTGGCAATGAGGACGCCCCACCGGTCTCCCCAGAAGCTTATGGCCAGGTAGGTGGCCAGAGCGGCGGCGGCGGTGTTGACTAGGTTGTTACCCAGAAGTACGGTGGAGAGGAACTTCTCCGGGTGCTCAATCATCTTGGCTACCCGCTTGGCTCCACTCACTTTGGTATCGACCAGGTGTTGTACCCTTATCTTCTGCAGGGAAATGAAGGCTGTTTCGGAGCTGGAGAAGAAGGCGGACAAGAAGAGGCAGACGATAAGCAGCACGAGGTAGAGGGTTTCAATGCCAGACATTTGGTATCACCCCACTCTTGGCGGTATGTAGCGCGTATTCATCTTTTCGTCATAATATCACTGGCTATGGGGTGTGTCAAAAGGGGGCGTTGTTCCCCCAGCCCACCTTATCTAGCGTACGTTTTATTGCCCCGCCCTTGCCCACCCAACAGAAGTCTTTCAAAGGGGGACTTTGTCCCCCTTAAACCCCCTCAAGGTGGGGTAGGGTGGCGTGACCCACAAGTTAAGAAGTTTATCTTATTAGGGCGGGTTGGGTGGGTCTGAAACAACGTACGCTGACAGAGTGGAGAGGTGAGGTGGTGACAACGGCTATGCTATAATGCAAAGGCATGAAAATCTTAGCTATCGAGACCTCCTGCGACGAGACGGCGGCGGCGGTGGTTGAGGACGGCCGAAAAATGCTCTCCAACCCGATTGCCTCTCAGGTGGAAATCCACGCCCGCTACGGTGGGGTCGTTCCCGAAGTGGCTTCACGCCAGCACCTGCTCTCCATCATCCCAATAGTGAAGCAGGCCATGGCTGAGGCTAACGTCGGTTGGTCAGACCTCTCCGGCGTGGCTGTCACCGTTGGCCCGGGCCTGGCCGGCTCACTTTTGGTGGGGGTAAATGCGGCTAAGGCCATAGCCCTGGCTCACAGTTTGCCCCTTATCGGCGTCAACCATCTGGAAGGACACCTCTACGCCAACTGGCTGGGGGATAAAGACGTTGAGTTCTCCGCCGTCTGTCTCGTCGTTTCCGGCGGGCACAGCGACCTGGTGCTGGTGCGGGGGCACGGCGATTACGTGGTGCTGGGGCGGACTAGAGACGATGCCGCCGGCGAAGCCTTCGATAAAGCCGCCCGAATACTGGGCTTAGGCTACCCCGGCGGACCGTCTATCGAGAAGGCCGCCGCTGAAGGTATGGCCTCGATGCCACTGCCCCGCGCCTGGCTTAAAGGGAGCAGCGACTTCAGCTTCAGCGGGGTGAAGACGGCGCTGCTGCGCCTGGCGGAAGCGGGCCAGATTTCTTCGGCGGCTGACGCCGCCGCCAGCTTTCAGGAAGCGGTGATTGACGTGCTGGCGACCAAAACGATAGCCGTCGCCAAAGAACGACGGGCCAGGCAAATACTGCTGGCGGGTGGGGTGGCCTCCAATTCCAGCCTGCGGCAAAGATTGATGTCAGAATCTCCAATTCCCGTCCTTGTTCCCCCGCCCGTCCTCTGCACCGATAACGCGGCCATGATTGCCGCCTGCGGCTACTATCGCCTCCAGGCGGGCAAGACGAACGGGCTTGACCTCGATGTTACCCC
>JASFEJ010000079.1:0-6833 GCA_050124895.1 Dehalococcoidia bacterium | reverse complement strand
GTCCATGCGTTCGCAGAGCTGGGCCAGCTCGTTGACCAGGGCGATGTTGACGCCGCGGAAGACGTTTTCGAAGACCTTGGTCATCTCGGCTACCTCAGGGGAGCTGACGGGGACGACCGTCTCGGCTATCTGTTTGTATAGCAGGGCACCCAGTTCGGTGGACCTTGCCTCGATGCCGCCGACGACCTTGGGCGTGTTCTTGATGTTGTAGCGCTGGTTGCCGGGGTCCACCCTCTCCGGCGAGAAGGCCAGATAGAAGTCCTGGCCTACCTTGAGCCCCGACTTCTCCAGAACGGGCAGCACCACCTCTCGGGTGGTGCCGGGGTAGGTGGTGCTTTCCAGGACGACCAGCTGCCCGGATTTTAGGTGTTTGGCTATCTCCTCGGACTCACTGATGACGTAAGAGAGTTCCGGCTCCTTGGTCCTGGTCAGCGGCGTGGGCACGCAGATGCAGATGGCATCCACCTCGCCGAGACGGCTCTGGTCGGTGGTCGCCTCGAGTAACTTCTTGGCCACCACGGCGGCCAGGCGCTCGTCGGTGGTGTCGGAGATGTATGATTTGCCCCCGTTGACCAGGTCCACCCTCTTTTGCTGAATATCAAGCCCGAGCACCTTCAGGCCGGCCTCGGCGAAAGCCACCGCCAGGGGCAGCCCGACGTAGCCCAGGCCGATGATGCCGACGCGGGCGGACTTAGCGCTTAGTTTTCTCTTTAGTCCTTCCATAGCTATTTTACGGTAACCGATTTAGCCAGGTTGCGCGGCTTGTCCGGGTCTTTGCCCAGCTCCAGGGCGAGATAGTAGGCGAAGAGGTGAAGCGGGGCGATGGATACCATGGGGTAAAAGGGGTTATCGACCCTGGGCAGCTTTATCCAGCTATCGTAGAGCTCGTCTTCTTTGTCCGATACCCCGATGATGAAGGCGCCTCTGGCCTTGGCCTCGGTGGCGTTGGAAAGGGTTTCGTTAAAAGTATAGTCATCAGGGCAGATGGTAATCACCGGTGTCCCCTCTTCGATGAGGGCCAGTGTCCCGTGCTTCAGCTCGCCGGCGGGCAGCCCCTCGGCGTGAGCGTAGGAAATCTCCTTCAGCTTCAGGGCGGCCTCGGAGGCTATGGGGAAGTTAATCCCGCGGGCGATGTAGTAGAAGTCCCTCTTATCCTTAAAACTGTGGGCCAGCTTCTCCAGCTGCTTTCGGTTCCAGTCTAGCGCCTTGGTCAGCTCCCCGGAAACAGCCTTGAGGTTATCCACCGCCTGGTCGAACTGGTTGACCATGGTGAAGGAGAGCAGGTAGAAGACCGCCAGCTGGCTTATCAGCGACTTGGTGGCGGCCACGGCTATCTCCGGCCCGCAGTTGAGGTAGATTACGTCATCGCTCATCCGGGAGAGTATCGAGCCGGGCTTGTTGATTATGGAGATGACCTGCGCCTCGTTGGCTTTAGCCCGCTTCACCCCCTCGGTGACGTCGGCCGTCTCGCCGCTCTGGGAGACGGCGATAACCAGTGTGTTCTTGTCTATGGAACTGGAAAAATACTGAAACTCGGAGGCCATGACCACGTCGCAGAACTTCTGGGCTACCTCGGAGAAGAGATACCGGCCCACCAGGGCGGCGTACCTCGATGTGCCGCAGGCGGTAATGACCACCTGCTTGGCTCTAAGGATGTCCATGGCGAGCTGGGTGAATGACTGCTTGTCCTGCATTACCGCCGCTCTGATGGCCTGGGGCTCCTCCATTATCTCCTTGAGCATGAAGTATTCGTAGGCGCCCCTGTCCGAGGCTTGCTTTTCCAGCTTCAGGGCGCTCAGTTTTTTCTCTATTGGCTTGCCTTCGGCATTAAGGAAGGCTACTCCTTTACTACTGAGCGTGACCAGCTCGCCGTCCTCGGGGAAGACCACCTGGTCACAGTCGGGTAGGGAGAGGATATCACTGGTGGCGTAAGAGCCCGTCTCTCCTCGGCTTATAACCAGCGGGTTATCCTTCCTGATAGCGACCATCTTTTCCGGCTCTTGGGCCGAGATGGCGATAAAGGCGTAGGAGCCCTCCAGCTGCTTGGTGGCGGTAAGCACGGCCGATTCCAGCGTGCCACCATCCTTCAAACAGTCCTCGATAAGGTGGGGGATGACCTCGCTGTCGGTATCAGAAACGAAGACATGCCCTTTGGCCTCAAGCATCCGGCGCAACTCGCGGTAGTTCTCCACGATACCGTTGTGGACGACGGCTATCTGGTGGCTGCCGTCAACGTGGGGGTGGGCGTTTTCCTGGCAGACACCGCCGTGGGTCGCCCAGCGGGTGTGGGCGATGGCTATGTTACCGGGGAGCTCGGCCAGCTTATGCCTTTTGTCTATCTCCCCGATTTTGCCCACGTCCTTCTTGAGGTGCAGCTGGCCATTGCCGATGCTGGCCAGGCCGGCCGAGTCGTAGCCGCGATATTCCAGCTTGAGCAGTCCCTCGATCACGATTGGTGCCGCGGGCTGGCTGCCGATAAAGCCGATTATGCCGCACATACTAACCTCTCACCTCTTCTATGTCGCTGACCTTATAATTCTTCTCGGCCAGGGCCATCTTCCCCGGCGGCAGGTCCTCGGTCAGGCAGACGTGAGGGCCGACAAAGCCCCCCTCACCCAGCCTTCTTCCCGGCATGATGCCCGCGTTAATTCCGGTGCGGACCCTGTTGCCGACCAGGGCGCCCAGTTTATTTGAGCCCGTCTTTATCTCCTCCCCGTTGACCATAACCGAGATTTCTCCTTCGTCCAGGCGCAGGTTGGCGCTGACCGTCTCGGCGCCGAAGGAACAATCGTTGCCGATAATCGAGTCACCGAAGTAGTTCTGGTGGAACCAGTTGTTATCTCCGATGTAACAGTGCTTTATTTCGGTGCCGTAGCCGACCACGCAGCCCGCCCCGATATGGCTGTTATCCCGAATCAGGACGTTGTTGCCGATAACAGAATTTTGTCCTATGTAGCATAATCCTTTTATCACCGCGTTTTCAAGGACTCTAACCCCATCTTCGATGATGACGTCGCCTTCGATAACGGCCGTTTTAGCGATTTTGGCCTTGGGCGAGATGCCTTTTTCGCCCCGTTTTAAGAAGTGCTCCATCACCGGTAAGATGTCCCAGGGGTATTTAATCGCCTGCCAGAAGCCCCTGTGCTTGACGGCCTTGACCTCGCCGCCGCCCTTTATCATGTCGCTCAAGGCCCGTTCGTAGACGTCGTCATTATCGCTGACGGCGCTGGCGATATGCTCTAAAAGCTGTCTGGGCTTGGTATGCAGGTGGACCACCACGTTTACCAGATTAGAAGGCTCGTTGCCCTTGCCCGGCTTCTCTATGATGGCTTTTATGCCTTCGTTCTGCCCCAGCACCAAATAGCCGCCGGGGAAATAGTCTTTGACCTCGCAGGCCAGTATGTAAGAGCCCGCCGAGCCTTTCTGGTACGCCTGGGTGATGGCGGTATAGGCGGTGCTGTCGAGGACGTCGTTGGGACTGACCACAATGATAGGCTCGTCGGTCAGCAGTTCTTGGGCGGATTCGAGGGCGTTGGCCATGCCCAGCAGCTTTTGCTGAACGGCAAAGGCGATTCTAATCCCGGGGATATTTTGGGTCACCGCCTTTATTCTGTCTATGTTAGCCGAATTACCGACCACGACGAACTCGTTTAAGTTCGCCTTTTTCGCCTGCTCGATATGGTACTCGAGCAATGTCTTGCCCAAAAACCTGAGCAGGAATTTATCCTCGGATAACGGGGACATCCTTTTCCCCACCCCGCCGCAGAGAAATACTGTTTTCATAGTTTAGCTCCACTCCGGGCGATGGCTGCCTCAACCAGGCTGACGCCCTGAGTCATCAGTTGCTTTACCCTGGACTCAGAATTGGCTTCGGCGAGCACCCGAAAAATCGGCTCGGTGCCGCTGGCGCGGATAAGCAGCCAGGAGTCGGCGAAGTCCAGCCGCAAACCGTCGAGGTCGTTAAGCTCTCCCCCTTCAAAGCTGCTCGCTTTTTCCCGGCATAATTCGGCGACCTCTGCCTTCGAGCCGTTAGGGCAGTGGATTTTAGCCTGTTCGGAGAAGAAGGGCGGTAGCTGTCTGAAAAAGTCCCTGATTTCGCGGACGTCTTTTATCTGGCTGAGGAGAAGAAGGGCGGCCAGAAAGCTCTCGGGGTAGTAGCCCGCCTGGGGCAGGATATAAACGCCCACCGGCTCCACACCTATAGCCGCCTCAAGCTCTTTGGTGGCATGGGCCAGGGGGACATCGCCGACTCTGGTTCGTAATACCTCCGCCCCGAGGTCGGTCAGGGCCGCGTCCAGCAGCCGGCCCGTTTCCACGGTAGTGACCACCTTGGCCTTACCGCTCTGCTTAACCGCCAGGCGGGCGATAAAGGCGATCATCTCGTTATAGCCCAGAAAGCCCTCGCGGTCACAGAAGACGACTCTGTCGGCGTCGCCGTCAAAGCAGATGGCCAGGTCAGCGCCACCGTCATTCAAAGCCTTGATTGTCGTTTTAAGCGCCTCGGCGGTGGGCTCGGCGCCCCTCCCCGGGAACAGGCCGTCGGGCTCATTGTTTACGGCGGTGACCTCAAAGCCCAGTTCTCGGAAGAAGGTTGGCGCTAACTCATAGCTGGCGCCGTTGCCGGGGTCAATGAGCAGCTTGAGGCGGGGTTCGACATCCCAGGACACCTTCTTTTTCAGGATTTGCCGGTATTTCTCCCCCGCCTTTTCCTCCCGGTTCAGGCTGCCGTATTCGTCCCAGTGAGCCTGGCGGAAATCCTGGCGCCGATATCTGCTTTCGACATCTGCTTCCTGCTTGGCGCTGAACCCCAGCGAGTCCCGATTGAACAGCTTGATTCCGTTATAGGGTGGCGGGTTGTGGGAGGCGGTAACCATGATGCCGGCACTAAAACCGAGCTCTCTGGTGAGCAGAGCCAGGGCTGGCGTGGGCAGAACACCGAATGCGGTGACATCTATCCCGGCCGAAAGCAGGCCCGAAGTCAAAGCAATACTCAGGGCGTCTCTAGTGAGCCTAGTGTCGGTGGCCAGGCAGACTCTGGTACCGAGAGGCAGCGTGCTGCCGACGGCTTTGCCTATTTCCAGGCAGGATTCGGGAGAGACCCCTTCCTCGAGCCTGCCCCTGATGCCGCTGGTACCGAACAGACCGGCCAACTCACCACCTCCCCAAACCAAGCCGAACTGGCTGCATATTTCTCATCTACGTTAACCCGGCCCCTTTAGAACCACTTTAAAACGCTGGTCGGGCTCTAGTTTTCGCTGCCGATACCAGCCGACAACCGAGGTGGCCAAGATGAAAATGGTAATCGAGATGACTATAGGGTAAAGCTCTATGCCCCAGGGGGTAAAGTTGAGTATGAGCCCGATAAGGGGGACGATGGCGATGCTCAGGCCAAAGCTCAAGGCTAGCCGCTCGATGCCGCCCAGCTTATCCCGCCTGGGGAAGAGGGCGGAAATCAGCGCGTAGCCGGGAAAGAAGAGGGCAAAGAGAAGGCCGAAGGCAATCCTGACACCGCCGCTGGTGAAGGCGACTAGCGGGAACAGGAGCAGCGTAGCCACCACCACGGCTATCAGAATGACCTGGTTGTCTATCGCCACGCCTCTGGGTCGGCTCACCATAGGGGGATTATATATAAAGAAAGCCTAATACGCAATACTGATAGCTGTCCCCGGCGATTTTACATAAAGCTACAGGGTATTGACAGGGTGTATCATATAGTATAAAAGTATCTAAGTTATGGCTAGTTTCTGGCGGGACAAAATACTGACCAAAGCGAACATACGGGGCCTGGTGATAGCCCTGGCCATCACGGCATTGTTGTTTCTCATCGGTGCCCCTCCGGCATAACCGGGGTGGGTTGTCCCTATAGTTATTACCGGTAATCATTTTGGGCAAGGGGGTCGCTATGGATTACGACAGCTTTCTGGAACTGGCCAAAAAGAGGCGGAGCATCCGCCGTTTTAAACCCGACCCCATCCCCGATGACTATGTGGACAGAATCATCGAAGCCGCCCGCTGGGCGCCCTCAGGCTTTAACTCGCAGCCGTGGGAGTTCGTCGTTATCAAGGATAAGAAATTAAAAGACGACGTTATAAAGATTGTCCGACCGCCGCGCCCGGCCGGCTCCTGGGGATTTTCCAGAATAGAAGAGATGTGTGAGCCCTGGATGCGGCCGAAACCGCAGCCTTGGCTCGACCCGGAATTAGAGTACCAGAACGCACCGGTTTTCATATTACTCTTTGGCGATACTCGGACCCAGGTGGGTTTGCCCATGGTGGTAAGATACGACCCGCAAATGAGGCAGTCGATTTACAATTCCAGCCTGGCCAACGCTTTCTTGTATATGCATCTGGCGGCGACGACGCTGGGGCTGGCCAGCCAGTGGGTATCCGTGGTGGCGGCGCCTTATAACCACTGCCTGCTAAAGAACCTTCTGCATATACCCACCGAGATGGAGGTCTACGATATGATGGCGCTGGGCTATCCGGCCTACAAGTCGAGGCCAAAGCTGATGAGGCCGGTGGAAAAGATGGTCCATCGCGATTACTTCGGTGAGGAAGATTTCCGCACTGACGAAGAGGTCAGGGACTTCATCAAGCGGACACGAGCCTGGGTTTTTGCCAATCACCGCCGTGGGGCGGATAGGGATATGGTGGGGTGAGTGGAGGGATTTGAACGCTCTAACAAAAAGCGACCAAATCAGGTGGTAGTGGGGTGAGTGGAGGGATTTGAACGCTCTAACAAAAAGCGACCAAATCAGGTGGTAGTGGGGTGAGTGGAGGGATTTGAACGCTCTAACAAAAAGCGACCAAATCAGGTGGTAGTGGGGTGAGTGG
>JASFEJ010000078.1:0-6918 GCA_050124895.1 Dehalococcoidia bacterium | reverse complement strand
CACGACTCCTATCTGGGGTTTGGAGTGATTCATGTGGTCTAGCATTGTTCATTTTCGGCTGCCCACCAGTTTTTAGCTTCAGAGTCGGGGTGGCCGGATTTGAACCGGCGACCACCTGAACCCCATTCAGGTGCGCTACCAGACTGCGCTACACCCCGATCTTCTGCAACATATTAGCATAATTCGGCAGCGACGACAATAAATCCCGATTGAAAAGATTAGGCTTTTAGGTTATAACTATAGGGACTTATTTATTCGGAGGTTCGTCCTTGGCTAAAAAGAAAGCGGAGAAACCACGACACGAGCCAACCAGGCGCCAGCGTTCCCGCTGGAAGCAGCAAAAAAGGCGGCAGCGCATCATCTTAGGTATAGCCATCCTGATTGTGGTGGCTGTCTTGAGCGTGGTCGGCGTCGGTGTTTATAAAGGCTGGTACGTTGAAGACTACAAGCCGCTTCACGAGACCGTCCTTGAGGTCAACGGGACCGAGTTTGACATGGAATACTACACCGACATGCTCGTTTATATCACCTACATCAACGGCCTCTCCCTGGAATACGTCTCCTACATGACCGACACCACCTTGGAGACTATCGAGACCAACGAACTGGTGTTTCAGGCGGCCGCCGAGCTGGGTATAACCGTCAGCGACGATGAGATCGAGGAATTCCTGGAAAGCAATGACACGTCGGTAGAAAAAAAATACTGGGACATTATCCGCGGCAAGTTGGTTGGGGATAAGCTGCGCGACGAGTATTTTGAGGAGCTGGTGCCGAAGTACGCCGACCAGCGGCATATAATGGCCATGTTCCTGGAGAGTGAGGCGCAGGCTAACGATGTTATCGCCCTGATAGAAGGTGGCGAAAGCTTTACCGACCTCGCCGCCGAGCTTTCCCTGGACAATGTCACTAAGGAGGCGGAGGGCGACCTCGGCTGGCTCCCCCGGGATATCCTGCTCATGAAGATAGATAGCGCCGTGCTTGAAGAGAGCGCCTTCAGCGCTGAGGTCGGGAATTTAAACCCGCCGATATTCGACGCGACCAGGGAAAAATCGGTGGGCTACTGGCTGGTTGAAGTTATAAGCATCGATGACAGTGTCGACCCGGTCGAGGCCCAGGTCAGGCGGATGCTGCTCGGCAGCGAGCAGGAAGCCCTCGATATTATCACCATGCTGGAAGATGGCGAGGACTTCGCCGAACTGGCCGCCGAGTTCTCTCTGGATACCACCTCTAACACCACCGGGGGAGAGATTACGGTTTCCCCCGAGGGCACGACCACGGCCTTTGATGATTATGTGTTCGGCGAAGATGTGGAGCCGGGGGTGCTGAGCTCACCGATACGCGATACCGGGGGCAGCAGCACGGGCGGCTACTGGCTGATTGAGGTCGTGGACAGTGAGGAAGACCGTGAGCTTGACGAGGATAATCGGCTCATTCTGAAGAACGACGCTCTAAATAACTGGGTCGAGGGCTTGGCTGATGACCCCGACAACGTTATCAACAATTATCTGGATGAAGAAAAGAAAGAGTGGGCGGTTCAGTACATTCTGGGAGGCTAAAAAGTGAAAAAAGAGAGCATCGGTGTCGGCTTGATGGGTTTGGGGGTGGTGGGTGGCGGGGTGGCCAGGGTGCTGACCGAGAAGGCGGAGGTCCTCTCCCGCCAGGTCGGTTGCCCGCTCGTCCTTAAGAAGATAAAGGTGCTGGAGTCCGACCTGTCTCGTCCTCTGGCTAAAGAGCTGGGCTCAAAGCTCTTTACCACCGATGACGACGGGTTCTTCGCTGAAGATATCGATATCGTGGTCGAGGCTATCGGCGGCGAAAAGCCGGCACTGGACTACCACAAGCGGGCGCTTAAAGCGGGCAAACACGTGGTCACCTCCAACAAGGAGCTTGTCGCCAAGCACGGCGTGGAGCTCTTCGAACTGGCTCAGGGAAAGGGCGTCGGCTTACATTATGAAGCTAGCGTCGGTGGTGGCATACCCCTCATCGCCCCCTTTCAGCAGGATTTGGTGGCTAACCACGTAAGCGGTATCTACGCCATCATTAACGGCACCACCAACTATATACTCACCCGCATGGCCCATGAGGGCATCGACTTCCCCACCGCCCTAAAGAGCGCCCAGAAACTGGGCTATGCCGAGGCCAATCCCGGCAACGATATCGAGGGCATCGATTCGACCTATAAACTGGCTATAATGGCCTCGCTGGCCTTTCATCACCGGGTGCGCCCTCAGGATGTCCACTGCGAGGGCATTTCCCGCCTGGGCAGCCGCGATTTTAAATACGCGCGGGAGCTGGGCTTTGCCATCAGGCTGTTGGCCATCGGTAAGCAGGACAATAACCTTATCGAGGTCAGGGTTCACCCCGTCTTTATCCCCGAAGAGTCGCTGCTGGCCAAGGTCGACGGCGTCTACAACGCCATCCTCGTCGAAGGCGACCTGGTGGGCAAGGTGCTCTTCTACGGCGAAGGTGCCGGGGCATCGGCCACCAGCAGCGCTATGGTGGCTGACGTCGTCTCCGCCGCCCGCGATATCGTTACCGGCGGCGGTTGCCGGATGAGGTGGTGGCTGGAGCCGAATAAGAAGATAAGGCCGATGGCCGAGCTGGAGACCTGCTACTACCTCCGGCTCAATGTTGATGATAAGCCCGGCGTGCTGGCCCAAGTCTCCAAAGTCCTGGGTGACCATAGCATCAGCATCTCCTCGGTCATCCAGAAGACGGTGGACGATAAGGCGCAAACGGCCGAGATTGTCATTATGACCCACCCGGCCAAAGAGGTCGAGATGCAGCAGGCTCTTAAAGAATTGGAACATCTGGCTTCGGTCAAAGAAATAGGCAACTTTATCCGAGTGGAGGCTTAAGTAGATAGGGACGATGTCCAAAGCGACAATAAACGAAAAACCTATTACTGAACTTCTGGAAGCGCTCAAGTCTAAAGACGACACGGAGCGCTACGGTAGCTTCGAGGTACTGTTGCATTTAAGCGAGGAAAACCCCCATGTCCTCTATCCCCACTGGGACTTTCTGGCCGAGATGCTCGATGCCAAAAACGCCTACTGGAAATTGATAGCGGTGAGGCTAATCGCTAACCTGACAAGGGCCGACAGCGAAAACAAATTCGAGAAGATTTTCGATAAATACTATAACCTGCTCAACGACAGCGTCATTATCGCCGGCCACATTACGGCCAACTCGGGCAAGATTGCCCGCGCCAAGCCTGAGCTCCAATCTGAGATAACCGATAGACTTTTGAACATAGATAAGACCACCCAGAAGCATAAAGACCTGATAAAGGCGGGCGCCATAGAGTCGTTCGGTGAATACTTTGCCAATTCAAAAGACAAGGAAAAGATAATCGCCTTCGTCAGGCAACAGCTGAATGGAGAAAGCCCCAAGACGAGGAAGATAGCCAAAGAATTTTTGAGCAAATGGGGGAATTGATATGAAACCCGGAGTCCTCTATAGATACAAAGACTACTTACCCATCACCCCCAAAACGCCCCTGTTCTCTTTGGGGGAGGGCGATACACCTTTGGTGCGCAGTCCTCAGCTGGAAAAAGAGTTGAAAATCGGCGAGCTTTATTTCAAGCTGGAGGGCTGTAACCCCACCGGCTCTTTCAAAGACCGGGGGATGGTGGTGGCGGTGGCTAAAGCATTGGAAGAGGGTAGTAAGGCGCTGATGTGCGCCTCGACGGGGAATACCAGCGCCTCGGCGGCGGCTTATGCCGCCGGCTGCGGCGTCGAGTCCATAATCATCATACCCAAGGGCAAGATTGCCCTGGGCAAGATGGCTCAGGCCATCGTCTATAAAGCTAAAATCGTGGCCATCGACGGCAACTTCGACCAGGCTTTGAAGATAGTCCTCGCTCTCACCGAAAAGCACCCCGTCACCCTGGTCAACTCGTTGAACCCAAACCGCATTGAGGGGCAGAAGACAGCCGCCTTCGAAATCATTGGTATTCTGGGCGAAGCCCCCGACTACCTCTTCATCCCCGTGGGTAACGCCGGCAATATCACCGCCTACTGGAAGGGTTTTAAGCAATACCACGACGTTGGCAAGGCGAAGGTCAAGCCCAAGATGATGGGCTTCCAGGCGGAGGGCGCCGCCCCTATCGTCCGGGGACATGTCGTCGAGAAACCGGAGACGGTGGCTTCGGCGATACGCATCGGCAACCCGGCCAGCTGGAAACGGGCGGAGGCCGCCCGAGACGAGTCGGGGGGCATTATCGATATGGTCAGCGACGATGAAATCTTAGCTGCCCAGAGAATGCTGGCAACCAAAGCTGGTATCTTCGGCGAGCCGGCCTCAGCGGCATCACTGGCCGGACTGGTAAAGCTGCGCCAGCAGGGCCGGGACTTCTCCAAAAGCCGCATCGTTTGCATCGTCACCGGCACTGGGCTCAAGGATACCGAGACGGCGGTCAAGGGCGCTGAAGCCTTTTTGGAGCTTCCCGCCGACCTGGCTAGGGTAGAGAAATCGCTAGGGCTAACTTGACATAACAAGGAGGGCTGAAGTGATTGACCAGGAAGAAATTAAAGCGGCCGTAACCTCAATGATAAAAGCTATTGGCGAGAAACCGGAAAGGGAGGGGCTCAAAGGCACTCCTAAGCGAGTAGCCGATATGTACGCCGAGCTTTTCAGCGGGCTCACTATGGACCCCAAGGAAGACCTTTCCGTGGGCTTTGAAGAGGGGCACCGCGAGATGGTCATCTTGAGGGATATTCCCTTCTACTCGATGTGCGAACACCATCTTTTGCCCTTTTACGGCTTGGTACACGTGGGTTATCTGCCTAACGAGACGGGTAGAGTCGTCGGTGGTAGCAAGCTGGCGCGGGTGGTGGAAATCTTCGCCAAGCGCCCCCAGATTCAGGAGAGGATGACTTCTCAGATTGCCGACGCCATCGTTAGCGCGCTTAAACCCGATGGGGTGGGGGTCATTGTTCAGGCAGAGCACCTTTGCATGATAATGCGGGGCATTAAAAAACCGGGGAGCGCCATCGTTACCTCGGCGTTGAGGGGGAGCTTCCGCAGCCGCGCCGAGACCAGGGCCGAATTCTTTTCCCTGCTCTACGGAAAGTAGTCCTAATCCGAGGAGGGGACGGGGCGGGGTTCCTGGAGCTCCATCTCCTGGTCGCAGCAGCTGGGTGTGCCTTCACCCGCCTTGGTGCAGAGTATTTCCGTGCCGCACTTGGTGCAGCGGTATCTTTTACCTAACTGACTGGCCATCTATTTCTTAAGCTCCATGGGCTTGCCGCAGCAGTGAATAGTGCCATCACCACCGCGGGTGACGATAAACTCGGCGCCGCACTTTTTGCAGCAATATCTTTTACCTATCTGATTCGCCATCTATCTGCCTTTCTACCAAAACCATAATATTATAAGCTTCGACTGCAAGCTATGTCAAAACCTATTCCCCCGTGACCTGTACCACGATTTGCCTTGAGCGGGCTTTGTTGTCGAAGTCGACCACCACGATTTGCTGCCAGGTGCCCAGCGCCAGGTTCTTGTTGCTGAAGGGGATTACCAGCGAAGCGCCCAACAGCGAGGCCCGGCAGTGAGAGTGCCCGTTGCCGTCGTGCCAGGCTTTATCGTGCTCATAAGGGATGTTTTGGGGGATTATGCGCTCCCACATCTCTTTGAAGTCGGCCAGCAGCCCTGGTTCGTACTCGATGGTGGTAATGCCCGCCGTGGAACCGGTGACGAACAGGGTAACCGTGCCCTCGCTTAACTTCGTCTCGGCCAGGTGCTTTTGCACCTCGGGCGTGATGTCAATGATTTCGCCGTGTGCCCGGCTTTGAAAGCTTATCTTCTTGGTAACTACCATATTAGTCTACCTCCCCCCTAAATATCTTTTAGCGCCCCCCAGAGAATGTCGTTGAGCTCGAAAATCGGCCCGTCCTGGCAGACCTGTTTCAGGCCGTTTCGCGTCTTTACCGTGCAGCCGTAGCAGACGCCCAGCCCACAGCCCATTCTTACCTCCAAAGAAATCTGTACAGGCTTGGTTTTTAGCTCAGGCATCTTTGCCATCGTTTTATACATCGGCAGCGGCCCACAGGCGAATATCTGCTCGGTTGTCTTGGTTGAGTCAGTCAGCAAATCTGGCAACAAATTAGGTAATAAATTGGGCATCAGGTCGGTTATCATGCCCTTTTCTCCAGCGCTACCGTCTTCAGTGGTGGTAGCGGCGAGATTGACTTTGGGTAGGTGGGGATAAAGCTGGGTGGCACTGGCTGTACCGTAGAGTAAGGTTGTTGATAGTCCTAGCTTAACAGCTTCGTCGGCCAAGAATCTCAGCGGCGCTATGCCGATGCCCCCCGCCACCAGCAACAGCTTTTTTGAGTCTTGGTGAATAGTGAAACCATTGCCCAGAGGTCCTAAAAGGTCGATTTTATCGCCTGACGTGCGTTGAGCCAGCCACTGGGTGCCGTCGCCTACAATATTAAAAAGTAGGGCGATTTTGTCGCCTTCCCGCTGGTGGATGCTAAAGGGGCGGCGCAGGGGGCGTTCGTCGTTTTCCCCGCAGCGCACCATGACGAACTGCCCGGGCTTGGCCTGTGAAGCTATTCCCGGGGCTTCCAGCCAGAGCAGGTGAGCGCCCTTCATCGGCTCGGCGTTGGCGTTGACCCTGGCTGTCTCCAGCATCAATCGGGCACCTTCTTACGGTAGTCGGCCACGGGCAGGGCGCTGTAAATCTGGCTCCCCCGCAACAATACCTTGAGGGCCGCCTGGGCGGTATCGAGCGAGGTGAAGCAGGGGATGCGTAACTCGGTGGCGGCGCGGCGGATGCGGAAGCCGTCCCTTAGCTGAATACGCCCACCGGTAATGGTGTTGACGATGCCGTTAACCGTCTTGTCGTTAATAACGTCGAGGACGTTGGGGTGTCCCTCGCTCAGCTTCTTGCGTATCGTCGTCACCGGCAT
>JASFEJ010000077.1:0-6953 GCA_050124895.1 Dehalococcoidia bacterium | reverse complement strand
AAAACGCTGAGCAGCACCCGGCCCCGGGCGCGATTCAGCATATTAGGTATCTTCCTGAAAAACCGGCCTATCCACGACTTAGGTTCGCTCTCTTGGTTGGGGGTGGTGAAGCTCTTGAAGAAGGCATGCCCGCCGCGGCCGCTCCAGTAGATAAAGGCGTTGCCGATGCCATTACCTATACCGGAGACCAGCCCCACTAACACCGGGTTCAAGATACTGCCGAAGGTAAAGGTCAGTATCATGCTCGGGGTCGGTATCGGTATCGGCGAGCCGGCGAAAAGAGAGACGACGAAAAGCCCAAGAAGGCCCTTATTCTGGATCTCCTCCACGACCTCCCAGTTAAGGATGAGGTAAGCGGAGCCGCCGACACTTATGGTTATTACGGCGGCCAGCAGGGCGACGGCGATATATTTTCTGGCGCGCGGGCTTATGGTCTTTTCTTCTTCTGTCGTCATCTTAGCTTGATAGATTGGTTACCCATTATACGCTAATAAACCAAATTTTTACAGCCCTCGTTTTTTCAGAGAAAAAGGAAAGCCAATAGGCTACGATGAATGGTAATAATATGACAAAAGGCAATGACCTCCTACGAGAGCTATTGACAAAATAAGCCTAAAGGCGGTAAACTGGGGCACCCCGACTTAAGACTAAAGGCGAAAAAAGGGACATCGGCCTGCTGGGGAGAACAATGCCTTTCGGGTATGATTCCTCTCTTATAAAAACCGGCGCCAAAATCCCCCTACTCTATCTGGCCAAATATCAACAGAGGCTCCTGGAGATAATACCGCCAACCCCGGTAGACGTTTCCTTAAAGGTAACCGAGAGGTGCAACAGCCGGTGCATAACCTGTAATGTCTGGCGGGAACAGGGGTAGGTGACTAGAATCCAGGTGGGGTGGTGGTGGAGCCGGGGGGATTCGCATCCTCGGCTGGGTCAGGGGAACAGGGGTAGAGGACGAATGGTTGGGTGGTGGAGCCGGGGGGATTCGAACCCCCTACCTTTTGACTGCCAGTCAAACGTTCTCCCAAGTGAACTACGGCCCCACAGAAGCAATAGTTAATCTACCAGAAAACGGCGTCGGGCGCAACTTATACGGGGATACCCACCGCCCGCAGGATGCTGCCCAAGCCCCAGTAGCCCGCCGCCGCTACCGTTATCCCCTTAATCGTCTTGCCTATCAAAGAAATAAAGACAAAGCGCCAGATGCCGAAGCGGAGCGCCCCCGCCGCCAGCGCCGCCGGATAGAAGAAGGGGTTAACCACCGCCGAAAGGCCAAAGAGGGTCAGCGAGCCCCGCCTCTCCACCCAACGCGTCATGCGCTGGTAGGCGTTTTTTATCTTACCTTCTTTCATCTCGTGGAAAGCGGTGCCGCCGCCGTAGCCCGTCATATAGATGGAAATCCCGCCAATCGTCTCGCCAATACCAGCGGCGATACCGACGAAGATGGGGCCCATGTAGGGGGCGAAGTCGGGCTTCATCACCGTGCCCAGGGCGAAGACCACCGGCGTCATCGGTATCGGGGCGATGATAGTGGCGCCGCCGAAGATACTGATAACGAAGGCGCCGAGATAGCCATACTGCTCAAGGGCGCGTATATTCTCCCAGAAATAGAGGACGGCAAACACTATGGCCACCGTCAGCAGTATGCCGCCGATACCGACGTAATATTGCCATTTCTTCGAAGCTGTCTTGAGCCATTCCCAGTTGAAGCCCACCCTTCACCTTTCCGGAAACAAAAAATCCCCTATATATTAATGATATCATTAATAAATAGCAATAATTTATGTCAGGCGGCGGCTTTGGTTTTCTTGCCCTTGAGGGTGAAGGTTAAGCCCTTATCGCCCAGGTCGACCTTGACGGTGTCGCCTTCCTTGAACTCGCCGCCCAGCAGCTTGCTGGAGAGCGGGTTCTCGACGTAGCGCTCGATAGCCCTTCTTAAAGGCCGGGCGCCGTAGACCGGGTCGTAGCCTTCCTTAACCAGCCAGGATTTCGCCTTGTCGCTGAGCTCGATGCTGAGCTTGCGGTCGGCCAGCCGCTCCTGCAGCTCTTTGACCAAAAGCTCGACAATCTGTCTCAACTGCTCCTCGTTGAGCTGATGGAAGACGATTATCTCGTCGATGCGGTTGAGGAACTCGGGACGGAAGCCATTCTCCGGCCTCTTCAGCTCGGCAAGCAGCTTCTCTTTCATAGACTCGTACTCTTGTTCCTCTGTTTTCTCACCCCCCTCTTGGGCAGCAAAACCGATAGTCATTTTACGCTTAATCAAACTAGCCCCGATGTTACTGGTCATGATGACCACGGTGTTCTTGAAGTCAACGGTGCGGCCGTGGCCGTCGGTTAAGCGTCCGTCGTCGAGTATCTGCAAGAGGGTGCTGAATACCTCGGGGTGGGCCTTTTCGATTTCGTCGAGCAGGATTACCCGGTATGGTCGCCTTCTTACCGCCTCGGTGAGCTGGCCGCCCTCGTCGTAGCCGACATATCCGGGCGGGGCGCCGATAAGCCTAGAGACGGTGTGCCTCTCGTGATATTCCGACATATCGAGGCGTATCATGGCGTTCTCGTCGTCGAAGAGGAAGCGCGCCAGCGTTTTGGCCAGCTCGGTCTTGCCCACGCCGGTGGGGCCTAAGAAAACGAAGCTGCCGATGGGGCGCTGGGGGTCCTTGAGTCCGGCCCGACTGCGCCGTATCGCCTCGGAGATGGCCTTTACCGCCTCTTCCTGGTTTATCAGACGCTCGTGAATGCGCTCTTCCATATGGAGCAGCTTTTCGGCCTCGCCCTCGAGCATCTGGGAGATGGGGATGCCCGTCCACTTGGAGATAAGCTGGGCGATGTCTTCTTCGTTAACGACTTCGTCGAGCTTCTCCTCTTTGAGCCATTTGCCCTTGGCCTTATCGTATTCCTCTTCCAGGCGCAGGCGCTCCGACTTGAGTTCGGCGCTCTTCTCGAAGTCCTGCCGCTGCGAGGTGGCCTCCTCCTCGTTGGTCAGCTGTTTCAGCTTTTGTTCTAACGACTTCACCTCGGGCGGGGCGCTCTCGGTATCGATGCGTATTTTCGAGGCGGCCTCGTCGATGAGGTCTATGGCCTTATCGGGCAGGTGGCGGTCGGCGATATAGCGCTGGCTTAAGCGCGCCGCCGCCTCCAGGGCGCCGTCCGTAATCTTGACCTTGTGGTGCGCCTCGTAGCGGGGGCGCAGCCCTTTTAAGATTTCGATGGTGGCCTCGACGCTGGGCTCGGTGACGAAAACCGGCTGCAAGCGCCTCTCCAGCGCCTTGTCCTTTTCGATGAACTTGCGGTATTCGTCCAGGGTGGTGGCGCCAACGCACTGCAGCTCGCCATGAGCCAGTGCCGGCTTTAGCATGTTGCTGGCGTCGATGGAGCCCTCGGCAGCGCCGGCCCCGACCACGGTGTGCATCTCGTCGATAAAGAGGATGACCTCGCCCTTGGCCTGGCGGACTTCGTCCATGACCGCCTTGAGCCTTTCCTCGAACTCGCCGCGGAACTTGCTGCCCGCCACCAACGCCCCCATGTCCAGGGCGACCACCTTACGGTTTTTCAGGGAATCGGGGACGTCGTCGGCGACAATCTTCTGTGCCAAGCCCTCGGCGATAGCCGTCTTGCCCACGCCGGCCTCACCGACGATGACCGGGTTGTTCTTGGTGCGGCGGCTAAGTATCTGCATCACCCTTTTAATCTCGTCCTCGCGGCCAATGACCGGGTCGAGCTTGCCCTCCCTCGCCATCTCGGTGAGGTCGCGGCCGTATTTCTGCAGGGAGCGATATTTGCTCTCGGCTCTAGCGTCGGTGACCCGGTGCCCGCCGCGCAGCTTTTGCAGGGCGGTATAGACCTTTTCCTGGTCGATACCGAGGCGCTTTAGAATCTCGGCGGCTTCGCCCTTCTGCTCGCTGGCGATAGCGATTAAAAGGTGCTCGGTGCCGATGAACTCATCCTTTAGCCGCTTGGCTTCCTCGTCCGCCGCCTTAATAAGGTTGGCGATGCGGGGGGTGGCGTAGAGCTGCCCCGTGTCGTAGCTGACCTTGGGCGTCTTCTCCAGAGCGGCGGCTACCTCCTGCCTTACCGCCTCGAGGTCAACGCCGAGCTCGGCGAAGATGTCGCCGACCAGGCCCTTCTCCTGCCGGAGCAACGCCAGCAAAATATGCTCTACGTCCCACTGGCTGTGCTTGTATTCTCTGACCAGCTCCTGGGAGGCGGCTAATGCTTCCTGTGCCTGTTCGGTAAATCTTTCCTGTTTCATGTCACTTACCTTATATCTTTATTACCGTCTTCACTACGGTTCGGGCTCTTCGAATCTGTGGAGCTCCGACTCCAGCTCCTGCACCTGGTTTTGCAATTCCAGCATCTGCTGCACCATGCGCATAATGACCTCCACCCCGGCCAGGTTGACCCCCATGTCGTCCATCAGGGTCTTGACCCTTTTCAGGTGGGCGACGTCTCTTTCCGAGTATAAGCGGATGTTGCCCCGCGAACGGTAGGGCTCGATGATGCCCACCCGTTCGTAGTAGCGCAGGGTGTGGGTATGCACGCCGACCATGCGGGCGGCGATGCTTATCACGTAACGGGGTTCGTTTTCGGCTGATTCTCTCATGCTCTCACCTACCCTTCCTTATCAGGACGGAGCTTAGCTAATTTCTGGAAAAGCTCCTTCTCCTCGTCAGTCAATTTGGTGGGCAGCACCACCTTGACCCGGGCCAGCAGGTCGCCCCTGGTCGTATTGCCCAGGTGGGGCATGCCCTGCTCCTTGAGGCGGAAGGTGCGCCCGTTCTGGGTCTCGGCGGGAATCTTTAAGGAAAGCTTACTGCCTTTAAGGGTGTTTACCTTTATCTCCCCACCCAGCACGGCCACCGTCAGGGGCACGGATACATCGACGTAGAGGTCGTCGCCGTGGCGGTGGAAAAGGCGGTGGGGCCTCACCGAGGTCACCAGGTAGAGGTCGCCCTTGGCCCCGCCGTAGCCCTCGGCGCCCTTGCCGCTGATGCGGACGCGGGAGCCGTCCTTGACGCCGGCGGGAATCTTGACCTCAAGGCGCTTGCCGTCGGCCATGTTCAGGGTGCGGGTGGTGCCGCTGTAGGCTTCCTCCAGGGTAACCTCCAGCGGGAACTCGACATCGCGGCCCTTCCTGGGCTGGGGGCGTCCCGCCCGGGCGCCGAAACCGCGCAAGAGGTCATCGAAGATACCGCCGATATCCCCCTCGCTGAAATAGACCCGCTGGCCGCCCTGACTGAAATCCCAGCCCGAAGCCTGTTGCTGGCGTTGCGCCTTCTCGAACTGGTCGGCGTACTGCCACTGGTCGCCGTACTTATCGTATTTGCGGCGCTTTTCCTTGTCGGAGAGGACCTCGTAGGCCTCGTTTATCTGCTTGAACTTCTCCTCAGCCGACTTGTCGCCAGGGTTGACGTCAGGGTGGTGCTGGCGCGCCAGCTTACGGTAAGCCTGCTTTATCTCGCGCTCGGTGGCGCTGCGGCTTACCCCTAATATATTGTAGTAGTCCTTACCGGCCATTTTAATCTCTCCAGGTAGAGCTATTATAAACGATGAGAGGGAATATGTCAATAGTTTTATATCTTTATTATAAAAATGTTATTAAATGACTTGACAAAGTTTGTTAAGTCTGCTATATTATCCCAAGAAACGAGAGAGCGGCAGGAAAGCTCTAAAAGGAGGCAAAGATATGGTAAATCTAGTGAGATGGGAACCCTTAAGAGAAGTGATGAGCCTGAGACAGGCCATGGACCGGCTCTTTGAGGACAGCTTCGTCGGACTCCCCCACCTCAAGGTCGGCGAAATCCCCATTGACATCTATCAGGAGAAGGACAACCTGGTGGTGAAGGCGGCCCTGCCCGGGGTCAAGCCGGAGGAGGTGGACATCACCCTCGCCGACGACATCCTCACCATCCGCGGCGAGCACCAGGAAGAGCAGGAGACCAAAGAGGACGATTATCTGCACCGCGAGCGCTACTACGGCACCTTCAGCCGCTCGGTGGCCATGCCCTTCGAGGTCAAGGGTGACAAGGCGGAAGCCAGCTTTGAGGAAGGCGTTTTGACGCTGACGCTGCCCAAGGCCGAAGAGGCCAAGCCGCGGCAGATTAAGGTAAAGCCCAAGGGCGCCATTAAGGCAGCCAAGGCAACTAAAACCAAGAAGGCGAAAAAGTGATTTCCCCGGGGCCGCTCTCTCTAGGCTGCCATCGCCCGCTGGTATAGCCCCAGGAACTGGTGCAGGATGCGGGCGGTGGCGCCCCAGATGACCCTGCCGTCATAGTGGTAGAAATAAGAGGTTACCGGCTGGCCGCCGATGACCTCTTCTTTTTCTTCCCGCACCTTTTCGTCCAAAAGCACAGCGATGGGCACCTCGATGATTTCGTCGGTTTCCCAGCCATCGGCCCTGAGGTCATTGGGCCAGGGGATGACGCCGACGAAGGGGGTGACGACAAAGTTCGAGGTCGTCGTGGCCGTGTCGTCCAGCTCGCCCAGCACCTCGACTTCGCCAGGGGAGAGACCCACCTCTTCCTGGGATTCGCGCAGGGCGGTAGCGAGCAGGCTTTCATCGTCCTGACGAGCGCCGCCGGGGAAGGATATCTGTCCCTTGTGTTCCTTGACGTTATTGGTGCGCTGGGTCAAGAGGATATGGCATTGCCCTTCCTTATTATATATGGGCAGCAGCACCGCCGAAGAGATACGCTCGGGGGCGGTGATGGACTTTTTCTGGCGGTGAGCCATGAATTCGCGGAGTTTGTTTATCATATTGATATTATCATAGCACCGCGCTGGAGAGTTAGACAAACTGGGGGGAGTACGCCCCATCCCCTGTTAGCGCACGTTATTTCGACCCGCCCTACCCACCCTTAGAGGGTATTCTCCCTCTAGAATTCCTTCTGGGGATACGTCACCCAGCCCCCTACAATTCTGGGGGGTTCTCAAGGGGGGGCTTTGCCCCCTTT
>JASFEJ010000076.1:0-6997 GCA_050124895.1 Dehalococcoidia bacterium | reverse complement strand
TGGGGTCTTTATCTTCAGACTGGAACGCTCCCGTTTTGGTAGGGCCTTGGAAGCGATGCGAGAAGACCCTGACTTAGCTGCCAGCATGGGGATTAACGTAAACCGAATCAATCTATACTCTCTTACGCTCTCTTCGGTGATAGGGGCTGTGGCTGGCGTTCTGTTCGCTTTTAACCTGGGTGCCATCTATCCGGACTCCTTTGGCTTTGACCTGATGCTTTACGCTACTACCATGTTATTTGTTGGTGGTCGTTTCACTATGTGGGGGGCAGTAATTACCGCGCCGGTTCTTTTCGGTCTACCTATATGGTTGCCCCATTCTTTTGCTACATATAGCAACTATATTTATGGAGCCTTGCTTGTTATCGTCCTCATATTACGGCCACAGGGTGTCGTCACCAGGGAACTGTTGCGACGTATTACCCTGAGCAGAATTTGGCAAAGGGGAAAAAGAGCGAAGTCGAGTGCGGCATGAGGTTATGTGGGGGATTATATGGTTAGATTTATCCAGAAGTAGACTTGTAGACGAGGGGCTCGACGAAAGGCTCGGTCGCCAGTTCATTTGATGCTATTGCATCGACGCTAAAATCTTCTTAAACTTAATTATGAGGAGACGTTTATGGATTTTGAACTAACTAAAGAGCAAGAAGCGATAAAAAGGTTCGTCAGGGAATTTTGCCAGAAGGAAGTATTGCCCATAGCTGACAAGATAGAGAAAGAGGACAAGATTCCCGATGCCCTCATCAAGAAACTGGCTCAGCTCAAACTATTCAGCATACCTTATGATAAGAAATACGGTGGCACTGGTGGGGGTTACTTAACCTCGACATTGGTGCTGGAGGAGTTAGCCAGGGCATGCGGGTCGGTGGCCATGCTGGTCGGCGCCAGTTATCTGGCCAGTATTCCTATTGACCTATTCGGTACTGAAGAGCAGAAGGCCAAGTACATTCCTCGGCTTTGCCAGGGGGATGGCGTAGGTTCGCTCGCCTTTACCGAGGCAGCCACAGGCTCAGACCCCAAGGCAATAACGACCAGAGCCACTCTCGAGGGCGATGAGTATGTATTGAACGGTTCCAAGCGCTTCATCACCGGGGCTAACCTGGATGGCATCATTGTTCTTTTCGCCCGTGATGGCGATGGTATTAGTGCTTTCATTGGGGAGAAGAATAAACCAGGATATTCAACCCCGAAGCCATGGGAAAAGCTGGGTATGCACGGTATAGCCCTGAACGATATATATCTGGAGAATTACCGGGTTCCGGCCGCTAACCTACTGGGCAGTGCCGGCAACGGTTATAATATCCTGCTGGATACCATTGCCATTGGTAAGCTGGATACCTCCGTCCTGGTTCTGGGCTGTGCCCAGGCGGCCCTAGATGAAGCCTTGAAATATGCCAAGGAAAGAACGGTTAAGGGAAAACCTATAGCCGGATTTCAGACCATTCAGTGTCTGCTAGCCGACATCGCCGTACAGCTTGAAGCGGCTCGATGGTTAGTCTACAGGTTAGCGGCGCTAGTTGACCAGGGGAAAGACATCAGGGCTGAGTCAGCGCTGACTAAAATCTTTGTGACCGAGATGGGCGTTGAAGCGGTGCGCAAGGCTTTTAGAGTGCACGGCGCCTATGCCTATGTTACCGATTTCAGGATAGAAAAACTACTGAGAGATATAAATATAGGAGAGATTGTCGAGGGCTCAAACGAACTGCAAAAGGTAATCGTGGCCCATGACTTGTTGAAATAACAAGTAGACAAGCTGAAATGATTGATGAAAATAATCGTTTTTATAAAGCAGGTTCCCGATACCAATGAGCTGCGAATAGACCCCGAGACCGGGAATCTGATAAGAGAGGGAGTCCCGAGCATTGTAAATCCGGAGGATAAGCACGCTGTGGAGGCGGCGGTGGTGATTAAGGAAAAGCACGGCGGCAAGATTACGGTAGTAACCATGGGTCCTTCCCAGGCCGAGGAGGCATTGCGAGAATGCTTAGCTATGGGTGCCGATGAGGCTATACTGCTCAGCGACAGGGCTTTTTCCGGGGCCGATACCGCCGCTACCTCATACACACTGGGCATCGCTGCCCGTAAAATAGGTGAATTTGACCTTATTCTGTGTGGCCGGGAGGCCCTGGACGGTAATACCGCTCAAGTAGGCCCTCAGCTGGCTGAATTCCTGGAGTTACCCCAGGCCACCTATGTCCAGGCCGTAGAGGTTAATGGTGACACTTTGAAGGTCAAGAGGGCGCTTGAGGACGGCTATGAAGTGCTGGAAACCAAGCTGCCGGCGCTACTAACCATCACCAAGGACATCAATGTTCCGCGAACACCGGCCATTGACGCGGTGATGGATGCCTACCAGAAGGAGATAGTTACCTGGACGGCTGATGACCTGCCCGTTGATGGAGGCAAGATAGGTCTTAAGGGTTCGCCCACGAGGATAAGAAAGGCCTACACGCCGGAGTTAAAAGGGGGGTGGGTGGAAATGATTGACGGCGCTTTAGACAAGGCCGTTCAGACATTGGTGGCGCGGCTTAGAGAAAAACAATTAGTTTGAGAGTGGCTATGACAACGCAGAAAGATAGTGAAATGCCTAATTTAGACGAATACCGGGACGTATGGGTCTTGGCTGAGCAGAGAGATGGCAAAATCCGTGTTGAAACACTGGAATTGCTGGGCAAGGGCAGGGAACTAGCCGGCGATCTGGACTCGCAGCTGGTAGCCGTTTTGCTGGGATACAATGTTGGCGACCAATGCCAGGAGCTGATAAGCTACGGCGCTGACAAGGTGATATGGATTGATGACCCCAGGCTGGAGCACTATCAGACCAGTATCTATACCGACGCGGTAACCCAGCAGATTCTGGAACTCAAGCCGGAGATACTCCTGATAGGGGCTACCTATCTGGGTAGGGACCTAGCCCCCCGGCTGGCCCGTAGGCTGGGGACAGGCTTGACCGCCGATTGTACCGGGCTTAGCGTTGATAAGGAGGCCCGTCTGTTGGTGCAGACCAGGCCCGCCTTTGGCGGCAATATTATGGCCTCTATTGTAACGCCGCAAAATAGACCTCAGATGGCAACGGTGAGGCCCAGGGTAATGAAGGCCCTGGATAGGGATGGAGCCAGAAAGGGTGAGGTAGCAAAGGTATCCTTAGATACTGACCTTAAGGCACTGGTCAAGATAGTGGAGAGAGTCAAAGAGGGGGAAAAGGGGGTTAACCTGGAGGAGGCCGATATTATTGTCGCTGGTGGTAGGGGGGTGGGGTCACCGGAGAAATTTGAGGTAATCGAGGAGTTGGCTAAGGCCTTGGGCGGCGAGGTTGGTGCCTCACGGGATGTAGTCGACGACGGATGGATATCAAGCACCCATCAAGTGGGTCAAACGGGAAAAACTGTCCGGCCCAAGCTATATATTGCCTGTGGCATATCCGGGGCCGTCCAGCACATTGCCGGCATGAGGGGAGCTGAGACCATAGTGGCTATCAACAGCGACCCCGAGGCTCCGGTATTTCAAATTGCGGACTACGGTATAGTGGCTGACCTGCATCAGGTATTGCCCTTGCTTACCCAGGCGATAACAGAGTCTAAGGAAGGTCGGTAAAATGGAATTCGGCTTTACCGCTGAAGAAGAAGCTTTCCGCCAGGAAGTGCGCCGCTTTTTGGAAAAAGAGCTGCCTTTGGAGCACGACCTGGCTGTCATCAATCCGGCCGAGGACCGTTATCGTGATGGGGTGTGGGAGCTGCAGAAGGCCATGGCGCGTAAATTCGGTAAGAAGGGGTGGCTTACCCTGGGCTGGCCTAAGGAATACGGTGGTAGAGAGTGCAGCCCTTTGCTGGGCGCTATCTTTCAGGAGGAAATTCACTACCGGGGTACGCCTGGCTGGGATGGCTTCACGGTGGGCATGCTGGCCCCCACTATCATTCGCTTCGGCACTGAGGAACAGAAGAAGCAGCATCTGCTGCCTATCGCCCGGGGGGAGAGGTTCTGGTGCGAGGGGTTCAGCGAGCCCGAAACGGGCTCTGACCTGGCTTCAATTCAGACCTCGGCCCGGGAGGATGGCGATAGCCTGGTTATTAACGGCCGGAAGCTCTGGACGAGCGGCGCCCACAAGGCGGACTGGTGTTTCCTTTTGGTAAGAACCGACCCGGCGCCTCCCAAGAAGCACATGGGCATCACCTTCCTTTTGCTCGATATGCAAACACCGGGTATTACCGTTCGCGTCATAACCGATATGGGGGGTGGCGACAATCTCTGTGAGGTCTTCTTCGATGAGGTAAGGGTTCCCCTGGAGAACATCCTGGGGCAGAAGGACCAGGGTTGGGAAGTGGCCATGACACTGCTGGACTTCGAGCGGGGACTGGATATCGGGCCAATCGCGACCATGCGGCGGATTTTTGAGATGTTGTTGCAATATTTGAAAGAGGAGGGGAAGGGGACCAATCCGCTGGTTCGGCAGCAGCTAGCCGAGATAGAACTGGAAATAGAGACAGCCCGCTTGCTCTCCTATCGAGGCGCCTGGCTGGCTAGCCAGAAAATTCCCGCTTCGGCGCAGATATCCATGAGCAAGACATTCAGCTACGAGGCTCAGCAGCGAGCGGCTAATGTGGCGATGAAGCTGCTGGGCTCATACGGCCAGCTGTCGGAGGGCTCCAAATGGGCGGCGCTACAGGGTTTGATTGAGCGCTGGTACCTGGAGACCTTTGCCTTTACCCTTTTTACCGGCACATCAGAAATACAAAGGAATATAATAGCTACCCGGGGTCTGGGGCTGCCCCGTGGTTAGTCGGCAAAGTTTTAACTCAGGATAGCCCCGAATTAAGGAGGCCATAGGTGGATTTTTCCCTTTCTGAGGGGCAGGAGCTACTAAAGAGGGCGGCCCGTGATTTTCTGGAAAAGGAGTGCCCTAAGCGGCTGGTGAGGGAGATGGAGGAGGACGACGTTGGGTATTCAGCTCAGCTATGGCGCCAGATGGCCGAGTTGGGTTGGATGGCACTACCTTTTCCCGAAAGCTACGAAGGCAATGAGGGAGGCTTTTTAGACTTAGTCGTACTGCTCGAGGAAATGGGTCGGGCTTGCCTGCCCTCTCCTTTCGTGCCCACCGTAGTCCTGGGCGGTCTAACTATACTGGATATGGGGAGCGAGGAGCAGAAGGCAGAGTTTCTGCCCCGCATAGCCAGTGGGGATATGTTCTGCACCTTGGCTTTGGTTGAACCCAGCGACAGTTATAGCCCGGCGGGCATTAGCTGCCAGGCTGTCGCTGACGGAGACGGCTACCTTCTTAGCGGTACCAAGCTCTTTGTTCCCGATGCTCATGTCGCTGATTATTTGATTGTTGGTGCCCGCACCGGGAATGGTGAGGCGGAACCGGGCGTTACCCTTTTCTGGGTCGAAGCCAAGAGTGCCGGCATAGATTGTACGCCGCTTAAGACTATAGCCGGTGACAAGCAGTTTGAGGTCAAGCTTGACGGCGTAAAGGTGCCACGGGAAAGCGTAATCGGGAAAGCCGGTCGGGCTTGGGGAGGGGTGGCCAGAATCCTGGAACGGGCGACTGTAGCCAAATGCGCCGAGATGGCAGGCGGCGCCCAGCGGGTCCTGGATATGACCATCAGCTATGCCAAAGAGAGGAACCAGTTCGGACGCCCCATCGGCAGCTTTCAGGCTATCCAGCATTATTGCGCCAATATGGCCACCGATGTTGATGCCTCGTGTTTCAATACCTATAAGGCGGCCTGGATGATAGAGGAAGGGCTGCCCTGTGTAAAAGAGGTGGCTATAGCCAAAGCCTGGTGCAGTGAGGCCTATCACCGGGTTACCGCCTCAAGTCACCAGATACACGGCGCCATTGGCTGGACCAAAGACATGGACTTAGAGCTATACACCAGGCGGGCCAAGACGGCCGAGCTGGCCTTTGGCGATGCTGATTTCCATCGGGAGAAGATAGCCCAGGAGTTGGGTTTATAATTTTCCTTTTAAGGCGCTGGGCTAAATCTATATTTGGGAGGTTGGTCTAGATGCCTATAGATAAAATATACAGTTCCTTTGACGCCGCGGTGGCTGATATACCGGACGGAGCGGTAATTTTCATCGGTGGCTTCGGACCGCCAGCGGGTCTACCCCATCATCTGATATACGCCCTGGCCAGGCAGGGGGCCAAGAATCTTACCCTCGTGCAGGTTCATATGGGCCACGGGATTGAACAGTCCAAGCTGGTAAGACCTCCTGACGGCTACCCCGACCACGGGATACTATTTGAGAATCACCAGGTTAAGAAAGCTATTTCGTGTATCCCCGCCCTGGGCAACCTGCCACCTATTTCCCCCTTTGAAGTGCAGTTCAATAAAGGTGAGGTCGAGTTGGAAATAGTTCCGCAGGGAACATTAGCCCACCGAATACGGGCCGGGGGAGCGGGTATGGGTGGCTTCTATACCAAAGTCGGCATTGGCACCGTTATTGAAGAGGGCAAGGAAAAGAAGGTAATTAATGGCCAAGAATATCTCTTGGAGCTCCCCTTAAGGGCGGACTACGCCCTTATCAGGGCGTATAAGGCCGATACCATGGGCAACCTGGTGTATCGCCTAGCCGCCCGGACCTTTAACCCGATAATGGCCACGGCGGCTGACGTAACTATCGTCGAGGCTGAGCATCTGGTGCAACCCGGTGAGCTCGACCCTGACCACATTCACACCCCTTGCCTGTATGTTGACCGTATAGTAGAGATAGCTCAGGCAGGAGGCCAAAAATGAAACAGCGACTAGATGAAGTGACCATCGCCCTCAGGGTTGCCCGGGAATTTGGAGACGGCGACGTGGTCAATCTGGGCTACGGCATGCCCAGTTTAGCCTCGGACTTCGTTCCTGACGGCAGGACTATATTATTCCAGTATGAGATTGGATTGCTCGGCTCTGGCCCACTGGCGGCCCCGGGTGAAGGAGACGAGGACTTGATTAACGCCTCGGCTCAGTATCTTACCCCCGCGCCGGGCATGTCTGTTTTCAACAGCGCT
>JASFEJ010000075.1:0-7055 GCA_050124895.1 Dehalococcoidia bacterium | reverse complement strand
GGCGGGGGGCGACCCCTGCCCGCCTTTGATTATAGGTTTAGGCATCGGCGGGACGGCGGAGCAGGCCATGCTCCTGGCCAAGAAAGCCCTGCTCAGAAAAGTGGGGAAGCCCAACCCCGACCCCGAGGTTGCCCACCTGGAAAAAGAGGTGCTGATGCGGGTGAACCGGCTGGGGGTGGGGCCGATGGGCTTCGGCGGCAGCAACACCGCCCTGGCCGTACACGCTCTGGTCATGCCCACCCACATCACCAGCCTGCCGGTAGCGGTCAACCTGCAGTGCCACAGCACCCGCCACAAAGAGGTGACACTATGAATATAACGTCGCCGATTAGCTCCAAGGAAATATCAAAACTGACCGCCGGCGAAAGCGTCTTGATTTCCGGGGTTATCTATACCGCCCGCGACGCCGCCCACCAGCGGATTATCCAGGCACTGGAAAACAAGGAGAAACCGCCCTTCGAACTCAAAGGCCAGACGATATACTACATGGGGCCTTCGCCAGCGCCGCCGGGGAGAATTATCGGGGCGGCGGGGCCGACCACCAGCCGGCGCATGGACGCCTACACGCCGCGTCTGCTGGCCGCCGGCGTCAAAGCCTTCATCGGCAAGGGCAGCCGCTCGGCCGAGGTCAGAATGGCTTTGCGGAAATACAAGGCCGTCTATCTGGCCGCCGCCGGGGGCACCGGCGCCCTGCTGGCCAAAGCCATTAAAAAGGCCGAGGTCATCGCCTACGAGGACCTGGGGCCCGAGGCCGTCATGAAGCTGACGGTAGAAAACTTCCCGGCCGTGGTCGCCAACGACATCTACGGCCGAGACCTCTTCGAGTTGGGCAAGAAGGAATATAAGGGGAGCCATCCGGACTTAGAGGACTATCCCCTATAATAAACGGGTGGGAAGAAAAACCTTGGGGAGGAGCAGGGAAATGGACTGCATTTTCTGTAAAATCGTCGCCGGGGAAATACCCAGCACCAAGGTCTATGAGGACGAAGAGATAATCGCCTTCCGCGACATCAACCCGCAGGCACCCGTGCACATAGTCATAATCCCCCGCCAGCACATCGCCAGCCTCTCTGACCTCTCTCAGGGCGACTCAGCGCTGGTGGGGCGTTTAGTCACCGTAGCCAACAAGCTGGCTAAAGACGAGGGAATCTCGGAGAAGGGCTACCGGGTAGTGATAAACTGCGGGCCGGAGGGCGGGCAGCTGGTGCCCCACCTGCACCTGCACCTGGTAGGGGGCCGAAAGCTCTCAGACCAGGTCGGCTGACCGGCGGTATTCCAAAAAGGTGAGCAGCCCGGCGATGCTCTTGGCGTCGCCGATGGTACCAGCGCTAATCAGTCCCGGAATCTCAGTCAAAGGCACCCGCACTAACGTTATGCTTTCGGTATCTTCGGCCTTCAGGGGTTTAAGCACCAAATCGGCAGCCAGGTAGAGATAGAGGTACTCAGTGCAGAAACCCGGCGTGGAATAGAAGCCGCCCAGCCTGACCACTTTTTGAGGAAGAAAACCGGTCTCCTCGCGCATCTCGCGGCGGACGGCGTCCTCGGGGCTCTCCCCGGGGTCAATGCCGCCGGCGGGTATCTCCAGCAGTTCTTTTTCCACGGGCTTGCGGAATTGCTTTACCAGCAGGATATTATCGGCGGCGTCGAGGGCGACAATAGCCACGCAGTCTTCATGCTCGACAATCTCGCGGGTCGTCTCCCGGCCGTCGGGGAGCTTAACGGCATCGACACGCAGCTTTACCGCCCGCCCCTCGAAGACACTCCGGCTGGACAGCGTCTCTTCGGCCAAACTAGACCTCCAGGTTGCGGATAAGGGCGACCTCGTCACAGTCGGGGAACTTGGGGCAGCGGTAGCACTCCGACCAGACCTTGCGCGGCAGCTCCATCTTATCCACCTGTTTAAAGTCGAACTTCTTAAAGAGGTCGGGGCGATAGGTCAGGCAGAATAGGGTGGGAATGCCCAGCTCCTCGGCCTCTTCCAGGCAGGCCTTGACCAGCGCCACGCCGATGCCCTTATCGCGGCTGTCCTCGACCACCGCCAGCGACCTTACCTCGGCCAGGTCGGACCAGAAGACGTGCAGCGCCACGCAGCCGAGCAGCTTATCGCCATCCTTAGCCACGAAACAGTCGCGCATGTTTTCGTAGAGCTCGCTAAGCGAGCGGGGCAGCATCTCGTCCTTTTCGGCGCAGTAGTTGATGAGCTTATGCATCTGGGGGACGTCGCTTATCTTGGCTTTTTCTATCTTCAACTTCAGTGTTTTCCTTTCAGCTTTTGCTCAAGCGTGCTATAAAAAGCGTTTTCGGGGTGAATCCTCAAGAAACGGGCTTTAGTTCCGCTCTGCCGCACGGTGATGACGGCACCGTCGGCCAGGG
Organism: Dehalococcoidia bacterium; assembly: GCA_050124895.1. Taxonomy (GTDB): domain Bacteria; phylum Chloroflexota; class Dehalococcoidia; order Dehalococcoidales; family BS750m-G39; genus E44-bin88. Next base: position 4,682 of record JASFEJ010000075.1, on the reverse strand, counting down.
GAGGATTGATGTGGCCGTCGATGCTCAAGGTAGCTTCGTGGACGGTGGCAATGCGCAGCTTAACCACCGCCGTTGAGGGCAGGACCAGGCTGTAGCCCAGGCTGAGGTGGGGCAGTATGGGCAGAAGCAGGTATTCCTTGGCCCGCGGGTGGAGGATGGGCCCGCCCGCCGAAAGCGAATAGCCGGTGCTGCCGGTGGCGGTGGCCACCACCACGCCGTCGGCCTTATAGGTGGTCAGCTTCTTGCCATCGATGGTGGCCTCGATATAGACAACGCGGGCCACCGCCCCCCGCGCCACCACCACGTCGTTCAGGGCGTAGTAGCTGGTGCCGCCGTCGATGGTGGCCTCGAGCATGGCGCGCTCGTCGAGCCAGCCCTTGCCCTCGAGCAGTTGGGGCAGCTTGGCTTCGGCTTCGGCAGCGCCGAGTTCGGTCATGAAGCCCAGCTTGCCCATATTGATGCCGGTAATGGGCGTAGGCTCTTTAGCGCCGGCGGCTATCTGCGCCGCCCTTAAGATGGTGCCGTCGCCGCCGATGCTGAGCAGCAGGTCGGTGCCGGCAAGTTTAGGCTTGGCCTTTTCGCCCTCCCAGGCCGAGCAGAGCCAGACCGCTATACCGCGCTTAGCCAGGAAAGCCTTAACCTTCTCGGCCATGCCGCGGGCGGCGTCGTTCATGGGGTGATAGAGAATGCCGATTTTTTTCATGGCTTATCACCGCTTTAGGCAGTAAAAGAGTGTAGCATCGCCCCTCTTAGGTGTCAAGGCGAGAGCCTAAGCAGCCCTGAGCTTCTTGACGCCGAGGACGATGGTGCCTACCAGCCCGACGAGGAAGCCCAGGGGGCAGACGATGACCGCCAGGGTGAAGAAGAAAAACTCGTCGCCGCCGTTCCAGAAGTCGGCGCCGGCGAAGTGCTCGAAGAGCCCGTAGACGAGGTTATGCAGGGCGATGCTGACCAGAATGCCCGCCGCCGAAGCCCCGGTGAGGAGGAAGAACTTCTTAAGCCCGCCGCGGGCGCTGCCCCGCAGGCTGAAGATTATCAGGGCGATACCGAGCAGGAAGAAGAGGGCGAAGGGCGACAGAAACCACAAGCCACTGCGCCAATCCCAGAAGGCGGAAATGACAAATAAACAGATGCTGAGAACGAAGACCGCCACCAGCGCCCAGAAGGTGGGCCAGCGCAGCTTGTCGCTCACCGTGGCCCTCCTTTCTTACCACCGGAGGGCCTGACCTTGCCCAGTTTTTTCACCGCCTTGCTCGACCTGAAGCGGTTCTGGTTGACAAAGCCCCGCGTCCGGTTCAACGTTTACTCCCTAAGTCCAGCGGCTATCGCCTCAGTACGACAGAGGCATCTCCTCGGCATCCAGCGCCTCGGGGGGCAGTTCGATGGAGACGGGCTGGTTGTAGTCATAGAGGTTCATATTCACTTCGACGTCTATGGTCGCCTCACTGAAATCACTGTCAGTGACACCGAATTCATCGGCACTAACCTCCATGACTATCTTAACCTCCATCTTCATGGGCAGGTAGCTGTCCTGGGCCAGCCATTCCTTGACCGACAGCTCAGTAAACATGTCAGCCAGGTCAAACTGGCCGAAGTCCATGAAGTCCTCCATACCCATACCGGATGTCTCCTGCGCCAGCATGTCGCTCAAGGCTTCCATATCCGGCTTTATCTGGTAAACATAGCACTCGACGCCGTTTACCGTCTCGCTGCCCAGAGACTTAACCTCAACGGCTCCCTCCCACAGCGCCAGTTGCTGCTCAAGGGGGCACTGCTGCTGCCACATACCCTCGGTGGCCTCCATCTTCAGCCACTGGTCACCAAAGCCGGGGATATCCACGCCGGCGTACATCCATTCATCGACGAAATAGATTTCGGCAGATATCTCTTGTTCGCCCTCATCGGGAACGTCCATCGCCATATCCATCGTCATCTGCATCTCTTCTTCGACCATGTCCATAACACCGGAGCCGGTAACGGAGGCGGTCATCGTACCCGCTTCCGGCCCGCCGGACACCTTTACGCTCAAGGGCACATCTATATCGAAGCTGACGGTATCAGCCTCAGCCGAGGTGACATTGGCGATTATCTCGTCTATCTCCTCCTGAGTGAGATTGTCCTTACAGCCGACAAAGGCGACTAGGCTGAAAGACAGCACCAGCGCCAGTGAAAGCACTAATAACTTTTTTAAGGTTGCTGACATTTTCCTCCTCCTTATATAGAAATCATAGCATACAAAGGGGTTGGGGGCAAAAGCCCGATTACGCCTCTATCGCCTTGCTTTTCTGCTCCCGATAGCGGGCGAACCAGCGGCACACCCTGCGGCCGGGGGGACTGTAGATAAAGATGAAATAGAGGGCGTAGACGCCGCCCAGGGCGATCAGTATTCGCCGTAGCACGGGCGTCCAGCCGCCCACCTCGACAGCGAAGGAATGGACCAGGGTGACGATGACGCTGACGATGCCGATATGGCCGATTATCATTAGAATGCTGGCAATCACCCGCCTTTTGTGGTATTTGACCACCTCCTCGGCGGCCCGGGTGGTAAAGCCGGTGTTGGTGAAAGCCGAAAGTGACTGGAACATGGCCATCCTGGGCTCCATGCCCGTAAATTGAAAGGCGATGCTGCCTATCTTGACGATGATCAGGATGATGAGCACAATCACCGCCAGCAGGAATACGTAAACCAACATTTCAAGCCTCCTCAAAACGCAAATATTCAAGCCTAAATATACAACAAGTTTAACAGATAGGGAAAGTGGGGGCTGAACCCCGCCTTGTTAGCGTACGTTGTTTTGACCCACCCCACCCAGATTCTATCTATTCCCACCCTCCACCCTTTTAAGGTATAAGGGGGCTTCGCCCCCTTTCAAACCCCCAAAAGGTGGGGTGGAATGGCCGTCACCCAGAAGGAATTCTAGAGGGAGAATCCCCTCTAAGGGCGGGTAGGATGGGTCTGAAATACGTACGCCGACAGAGTGGGGATGTTGGGTGGGACGACAACACGTACGCTAAACGAGGTGGTTAGGCTGGGGAATGTTTAGAGTATATAAGGGACTTTAATGGAGGTTAAATACTCTTTAGTAGGTTTGGGGAGGGAAAAATAAGTTGGGGTGGGGAAAGGAGAGGCTTAAAGAGGTAACTTCTCAACTCCCGCTTAGCGCTTAACCAGGCTGGCTATGCGCTGGCCGAACTGCCTGCACTCAGCTATACACTGCTCGTCGGGCGCTCCAACGGCAACCGCCCCGGCGGCGCCCGATTGGTGGCCCACTATCACCATCCCGTGCCAGAGCATGGCCCGGATAAGGCCCAGCAGGGTCGTCTCGTTGCCGCCGTCGGCACCGGCACAAGAGGTAAAGACAGCACCGACCTTGTCTTTTAGCGGGCCCGGTTTGCCCGGCCAGAGTTTAACCGTCTTATCGACAAACGCCTTCATCTTATCGGTCATGGCGCTGAAATAGGTCGGCGAACCCAGAACTACAGCCTCGGGCGCAGTGAGGTCATCCACGCTGGTCTTGTCCACATGCTTAACCTCAACATCCAGCCCCGCCGCCTTTATCCCCTCACCGATGGCCTTGGCCACCTTCTCGGTATTACCGCTCCTGGAATCATAGACCACCAACGCTTTAGTCATCTTGCACCTCCGCTATTAAGAGACAAAAATCTTGGCCGCCATCTCGGCCAGCTTCATCACGTAACCGGGGATAATGCCCATCACCAGGACGCCGAAGCAGGAGAGGGCCAGCGCCACCCTCAAGGCTATTGATGAGGGCACCTTGGCCGCAGATGCGGGCTTGCCCAGCCACATCACCTTGACCACGCGCAAATAGTAGTAGGCCGATATGACGCTGTTGATGACGGCGATAATGACCAGCCAGAGCAGCCCGTGCTGCGCCGCCCCGCTGAAGATATAGAACTTGGCCATAAAGCCGGCGGCGGGGGGCATGCCGATAAGGGAGATGAGACAGAGGGTCAGGGCTAAAGCCAAAAGCGGCGCCCGCTTGCCCATGCCCGCGTAGTCGGCAATCATATCGCTATCGACCTTGCCCGATATGGCGATGATGGCGGTAAAGGCGCCCAGGTTGGTCAGGGCGTAGCTGGCCAAGAAGAAGAGCAGCCCGCTCTGCCCGGCAAAGACCGAGGAATCACTCAACACCGAGGGGACAAAGCCCACCGTGGCCAGGCCCACCAGCAGGTAGCCCGCCTGGGCGATGCTGGAGTAACCGAGCATACGCTTGATGTTGGTCTGGGTGAGAGCGATGATGTTACCCACCGTCATGCCCACGGCGGACAGAATAGCGAAGACCATACCCCAGTCCAGGCTGAGCCAGTCGGGCAGGCCGAAGGCGGAGAAGAAGACCCTCAGGATTAAGGCGAAACCGGCCGCCTTGCTGGCTACCGACAGGTAGGCGGTGACGGGGGTGGGAGCGCCTTCATAGACGTCGGGCACCCACATGTGGAAGGGTACGGCGGCAATCTTGAAGCCGAAGCCGGCGATGATGAGCACGATGCCGGCGATAAGACCGGGGCTGGCCATCACGCCCGATAGCGACATGGACTGAATAGCTTGGGCGATATCGCCCAGCTGGGTCTGGCCGGTGAAGCCGAAGATTAAAGCCATGCCGAAGAGCAAAACCGCCGAAGCCACCGCGCCCAGTAAGAGGTATTTCAGGGCGGACTCG
>JASFEJ010000074.1:0-7126 GCA_050124895.1 Dehalococcoidia bacterium | reverse complement strand
CTTCTCCACGACCAGCGGCGTCCTCGTCTGGCCGCCCACCATAACCACCTCGTCAATCTGGGCGGCCGTCTTCTCGGCGTCGGTAAGAGCCTGCTTGCAGGGCTCGATGCTCTTTTCCACCAGTTCACCCACCAGCTGCTCCAGCTTGGCGCGCGTCAGGTTGATATTAAGGTGTTTGGGCCCGCTGGCGTCGGCGGTAACGAAGGGCAGGTTGACCTCGGTCTGCTGCACCGAGGAAAGCTCGCACTTGGCTTTCTCGGCGGCTTCCTTTAAGCGTTGCAGTGCCATCTTGTCTTGTTTGAGGTCGATGCCCTGGTCCTTCTTGAACTCTTCGCAGAGCCAGTCCATAATCCTCTGGTCGAAGTCGTCGCCCCCCAGGTGGGTATCACCGTTGGTCGACTTGACCTGGAAGGTGCCCTCGCCCAGCTCCAGGATGGAGATGTCAAAGGTGCCCCCGCCGAGGTCGTAAACGGCGATGGTCTCGTCCTTTTTCTTGTCCAGCCCGTAGGCTAGCGAGGCCGCTGTCGGCTCGTTGATGATACGCAGCACGTTCAGGCCGGCTATCTTGCCGGCATCCTTGGTCGCCTGGCGCTGTGAGTCGTTGAAATAGGCGGGCACGGTGATGACCGCTTCGGTGACCTTCTCGCCGAGATAAGCTTCGGCGTCCGTCTTCAGCTTCTGCAGAATCATGGCCGAGATTTCGGGCGGGCTGTATTCCTTGTCGCCCATCTTGACCCAGGCGTCGCCGTTGGCCGCCTTGACTATCTTATAGGGCAGCAGTTTTCGGTCGTAGTCCACGGTGGGCTCGTCGAACTTGCGCCCCATGAGGCGCTTGATGCTAAAAATCGTATTATCGGGGTTGGTGATGGCCTGCCTTTTGGCTACCTGTCCCACCAGGCGCTCGCCGGTCTTGCTCATGGCCACCACCGAAGGCGTGGTGCGCCCACCCTCGGCGTTGGGGATTACCTTGGGCTCCCCCGCCTCCATAACCGCCACCGCGGAAAAGGTAGTACCTAAATCAATACCAATAACCTTTGCCATTGTCTTATGCCTCCTCTTCTCCGTTGCCCACTACCACCATAGTGGGGCGGATTACTCTGTCGTTTAGTTTATATCCCTTTTGCACTTCCTCGATAACAATCCCTTCCTTGCCCTTGTCCTGTCTCACCGCCTCGTGGAGGTTGGGGTCGAAGGGCTCGCCCAGTGCCTTGATGGGTGAAAGCCCCTGCGCCTCCAAGTTGGCCCAGAGCTTGCGCTCGACGAGCTTGATGCCTTCCACCCAGCTCATCTTAGCCAGTTTGGGCGGGACGGCGACAAAGGCGCGCTCGAAGTCGTCCAGTATCGGCAGCAGGCTGAGCACGAGCACCGAGTTGGCGAACTGGGCCACTTCGGTTTTCTCCTGCTCGTTGCGCCGCTTATAGTTGATGAAATCGGCCTGGGCCCGCTGCCAGCCGGCCAGGTTGGCTTCGGCTTTGGCCTGCATCTCGGTCAGCAGCTTCTTTAGCGTCTCTACATCCTCAATATCGCTGAAATCGGGCTCAGGTTTGGTCTCTGCTTCCGGTTTGACCTTACTCTTATCCTCATTCTCTTCCACGGGTTCTCGTGGCATCATTCTTATCTACCTCTCCCCCTGTATCCCCCTCTCCTATCAAGGAGAGGGGGAACGGATTTTGTAAGAGGGGCTGTGACCCTCTTTAACTTCCCAATACTATATATTTACTCTTTTGCTGGCTTTCTCCCGTAAAGCTCGGCGACCAGGCGGTTCAAGACCGAAGATAGATAGCCCACGGTCGAAATGGTTCGGGCGTAGGGCATGCGCGTCGGCCCCACCACCCCCATGATGCCCACCGCTTCCTCGGGCAGGCCGTAGCGGCTGATGACCACGCTGCAATCCTGGATGGCTTCCGCCTTGTTCTCCTTGCCGATGATTACCTGCACACCCTCACCCCCCAGCTCTTCGGGGGCAACGCTCTTGAGCAGGTCATGTCGTTCCACCATCTCCATCAGAGTGAGCACCCGCTGCCCCTGTTGGAACTCGGGCTGATTGAGGGTGAAGTGCAGCCCGTCGAGGCGGGAGGGCTCGAACTCGTGCTCGTCCTCGGCCTGCATTATCTTGAGCAACAGGTCGTTTACCTGCTTCTCGGCGGGGGAGAGTTTCAGCTTCTTTTCCTTAATCTTGGCCCGGCTTAAACTCGTATAGGCCTTATTCAATTTGTTGGCTATCTTGGTCAGCTCCGACTGCGCTATGGCCTTGTCGAAGGTGAGCAGCTGCTGCTTGAGCCGGGCACCCTGGAGGACGAGGACGACCAGCGCCAGGGACTCTCTCAAAGCGACCAGTTCCAAATGCTTGAACTGGCAGTGGGTCGTCTTGGGCATGGCCACGATAGCCACGTTTTGCACCAGCTGGGCGGTCAGCGTCGCCGCCAGGTTCAGCCACTCCTCCATCTCCCTTTCCACTTGGTGGAAGAGGTGGCTGATTAGAAACTGCTCGGCCAGGGGCAGCTCGATGTCGCTCAGGGTCTCCACGTAGAAGCGGTAGCCCTTGTCCGAGGGGATGCTGCCCGCGGAGGGGTGGGGACGGATGATGTAACCTTCCTGCTCTAGGTGCGCCATCTCGTTGCGGATGGTGGCCGGGCTTACCGCTAGCTCGTAGTCGTTGATAATGCTCTGGGAGGGCACCGGCGCCGCCCGGGTGATGTACTGTCCCACTATTGATTTGAGTATGGTTTCGCTTCTCGGTGATAGCACCTTAAGCCTCCCTATTCTTGAGTTAGCAGTCTAAGGGTTAGACTGCTAATCATATCTAAATTACCACTTTAGAGCCTAGTTGTCAATAGGAAATGCGGTCAAAGTTGGTTATTTCCCCACCCCGCCCCCTAGGTTTTTCGTCCCACCCAATACCCACCCTACAGGGGGTTTTAAAGGGGGCGAAGCCCCCTTTTTGGAAGACTTCGTTGGGTGGGTAGGGTGGGCAATAACAACGTACGCTAACAAAGGTGGGGAGGGTGGGAATAGATAAAATCGGGGTGGGGATTATAGCTAAAGAGCCATCCTTTAGATTTGATTGGCAGCCTCCCGCTGTGCTATATTTAGACCAATGGATATCACCTGGCTCGGTCATTCCTGCTTCAAGCTCAAGGGCAGCCATGCCACTGTCGTCACCGACCCTTACTCACCGGAAATCGGTTACTCACTGGGAAAGACCAAGGCTGATATCGTCACCCTTTCCCACCAGCACCCGGGCCACTGTTACGCCCAGGGCATCGGCGGCGATCCTAAGCCTAAGATTGTGGAACGCCCCGGAGAGTACGAAGTCGGCGACGTGCTCATTATCGGCATTGCCACCTTCCACGACAAGGAAAAGGGCGCCAAGCGGGGCAAAAACACCGTCTACCTGCTGGAGATAGACGAAGTCTCGGTATGTCACCTCGGCGACCTGGGACATGTTCTCACCGGCGAGCAGGTCGAGGAGATTGACGATGTCGACGTGCTCCTGCTCCCCGTGGGTGGGGTGAATACCATAAACGCGGCTACCGCCGCCGAGGTGGTGCGGCAGATTGAGCCCAAGATAGTTATCCCCATGCACTATAAAACGCCTTCAATACAGATGGAACTGGACCCCGTGGACAAATTCCTCAAAGAAATCGGCGCCAAGCAGGTCGAACCTTTGGCCAAGCTCTCCGTTACCAAGTCGAACCTGCCCCCCACCACCCAGGTCGTCCTCCTCGACTATCCCCACCAGCAGCCCCATCAGGCCACCCTACAGCTTTGAGACCTTAATCACCAGCATTATTAGCACCGCCAGCATCAACACTAGCACCAGCAGGAGAACCAGCGGTATGACGCTGCCCGTAGGCGACAACCATTCCAGCCACCCCTTCCCTTCTTTCTCTTGGCCGTCGGTTGGCTGACTTACCTCCGCCACCGTGCCCAGCGGGTCTGAAGGCTCGGGCTCGGTGCTGAAGGCACCGACGGCACTCCAGGCGCTGCAGCTATTGGCGCTGACCGCCCTGACTTTCCAGTAGTATGTCGTATCGTAGTTCAGCGATATGTTGCACTGCCAGGCGGTGCTGGGCAGGGCATAGTCGTCGGTCTTGAGTATGGTAGGGTTATCAAAGGTGGCGAAGGTGGAGACCATCAGCTCGTAGCTGTCGGCGCCGGCGATAGCGCTCCACTGGAATATCGGCTCTATGGGCACCCCGCTGGCACCGGCCGGGGGGTTTTCCAATCGCGGGGCGGGCGCCTCTGTGCCCATGGGGGTGGTGAAAGACCACTTCTCCGACCAGGGGCTCAAGGTCGGTCCGATAGCCCTCACCCGCCAGTAGTAGGTGGTGGCCGGCTTAAGGTCGACAAGGTGCACCGAGCTGCCCTGAGTGGTGCCCTCAAAGCCTTCGGGCAGGCTGGAAAAGTCGGTATCATAGTTAAGCTGCCACCGGTAGGCGGTGGCCCCGGGCAGTGTCTCCCAGTCGAGGCTTATGTTCATGACCGCGTTTTCGATGAGCAGGCCCACCCCCGGCGCCCCGTCGAGCGGTGAGACTAGGCTAACGGGCGCGGTCAGGCTGTCGATATAGCTCACTACCCTGGTATTTTCGCTGTCCACCGACCAGAGCCGTTGCCCCTGGAGCCATAGCCCCACCAGCTTGGCCCCCTCCTCCAGCCCCCGGGTGACGCTTTCGAAGCTCGGACCTAAGGGGTAGGTCGGGTTCAGGCAGCGCTCCATACCCCCGTCGGCGGCGAAGTTGGCGGCGTAAAACACCCCTTCCGTTGATAATACTATCTGGCCCATCATGCCCTCGGCGGGGCTGCCTATCTTCTTCCAATTACTCCCGCCGATAATAAAGCGGTAGATGCCCTCGCCGGCGCTGTCGCTGGCGGCATAGACGGTGCTGTTGTCAGCGTATTCGGGGTCGAAGGCGACGGTTATGGTGCCGCTCAAGGGGCTTGAGACGGCATCCAGGGGCAGCGGGTCGAACGATTGGCCGTTATCATTTGACCAGTAGACCCAGCCGTCCTTGTTGCCCACCAGGATAGTCCCGTCCTCACTGTAGTTAGGTGAAAGGGCTATTGAGTTCAGCTTCTGGTCGCCGACGGCCGTCCCTAAGGAGTAGCTCAAGCCGCTGTTGGTGACCTGGAAGACTCGCCCGCTAGAGCCGTCAAAGCCGCCGATAAACCAGGTGCCGCCGTTTACCACTGCCCAGGCGTCTACGGGCAGGGGGGTGCGGCGGTAGTCAAAGCTCTGCCCGTCATCGCTTGACTTCCATATTGCCGGGCTATCGTTGCCGGCGCCAGCCACCAACACTACCCGGTTTTTATCACCGTATTGCGGGCAAAGCACCACCCGTTCTAACTTGTCCACATCGGGCAAGACACTGCAGTAGACCCTCTCCCAGGCCCCGTCACGACGGCGCCAAAGGCTGTGTTCGCCGCCATCCCGATGGGTGAGCATAAAAAGGGTGTCGTCACTGGGCGAAGGCGCCAGGTCGATAATATCGCTGATTTGGCTATCAATCAGGCTGAGCTGGTTCCAGGTCAGGCCGCCATCCCGACTGACGGAAAAGGCGCTTTCGTGGCCGCTGGTGGTGGCGTAGACAACCCCGCCCTGGCTAAAGTCATCGATAGCCACATAGACGGCCCCGTCCCCCGTCGGTGCTTTCCGGCTCGGCTGCCAGCTATCACCGCCGTCGGGGCTGTGCCAGAGCTGGCCCTGGCTTCCTCCCGCCACCAGCTCCCGGCCGTCGTTTTCGGCTATGTCCAGGCTTATGATGTCGGCGTCTGGCCCCAGGTAGTAAGCACTGCCCTGGTTCACCCGGTAGACACCGCCGCTGCCGCCCGAGCTTACCCCGACAAAAAGCTCGTAGCTAACGTCAAAATCATCAGGGAAGACAATACGGCTGGCCCGGCTTGTCTCGAAGCTGTCGGCGTTATCTTTGAGCAGCTCGGTGCGTTCAGACCAGTCGCCGACAACGCCCTCGTTATTGATGATATAGCTGTGGCTTTCGTCGCTGGCCAGCGCTACCAGCCGGAAGTTATGGTCGAATTGCCGGGCGGCGGCGATAGCGTAGATATCGTAGCCCTCCGCTATCATATCCGTCCACCCCGCCCCGAAGTCCCCCTCACTGAGGTAATAGACGCCGCCGTATTGGCCCGTGTCGCCGTCGGTGGTGCCGATAAAGACTAGGGGGTGGTTAGCGTCGTAGCCGACGTCGAGGCAGGCAATCCTCTCATTCTCGTCCAGGGCGGGCAGGGAGCCCTCGCCCATCAGCTCAAAGCCTTCCCCGTCATCGCTTTTGTAGACATGGTTGCCGTCGGTGAGGTAGATGGTATCGGTGTTGCTGGGGCAGGCGATATCAACCACCGCCCCTCCCTGGTAACCCGTCTCCGCCCAGCTTAAGCCCCCGTCCTCCGACCGCATCAGGCGGCTTTCCCCATCCAGCTTATCGGTGTAAATAACGCCCGCTGCCAGGCTTAAACGTGTCAGGTCCGAACCCGGGGCCAATTCCCACCCCCCGGCTCTGCCCTCGGCGGGTATGTTGACTTCTGACCACTCGGCTGTGTCTGTCTCGGCGGCGACGGCGGCGGCCGAGCCGAGTAATCCCACCAGCACTAATATCCCCAGAGCTGTTAATTTTGCCATTTGGCGAAAAGGGGACTTTCATTTTAGACGCAAAGTGTACTAAAGTCAATAGTTTACAACTTATTAGACGTAAAGTGCACTGAAGTCAATAGGTCGGGTGAAAAGGAGAGCCCCCCTTCTTAGAAGGGGGGCTCTTGCTATCCGCTTGAAGCGTTACTCTTCTAGCTTAGATCAGGGTACTCTCCTGGTCGTCACTATCAGAATAATCACAGCAATCGTTAGCGCGCCGCCGATGCCGATTATCACCCAGATCCAGGTGGGTGTAATCTCGGATTGCTCTATCACAACCGGTTCAACCGGTTCGGCAGGCGCTTCCGGCTCGTCGAGAGTGCTGAAGAGACAGTAGGTCCAGCCTGAGTAGACGCCGTTGTTGACCGCTCTCACCCTCCAGTAGTAGGTGGTGGAGTAGTCAAGCTGAGGGAGGCCGTCCCAGGCATTGATGGTGGGCGTCCCTGAAGCCAGGACAGTGGCGAAGTCCTCAGTAGTGGATAC
>JASFEJ010000073.1:0-7235 GCA_050124895.1 Dehalococcoidia bacterium | reverse complement strand
TAAGGTCTGGCTGGTAGTAAGGAAAATTATTTCAAAGAATCCCGACAGCGCTAGGAACAGTAGAGAAACTAATAGAATTGTGCTAAAGGCAAAGCCTATCAGTGACATGCTGAGCAAAAAAAGAGATACGAGTTGCAGTAGGCCTCTACGCTCTAGATGGCCCAGAGAAGCGGTGACAATACCACCGGCAATACCGCCTACGCCTACAGACGCCATAAGGAATCCCAATACCCTACCTGATTCATCACCAAAGATTTCCACGGCGTAAATAGGAGGTAAGATGACAAATATAGGAATGATGAATAACGGGAGGGCCAACCCCAGCATCATGAAAGTGCGAGTGACGCGTTCCTTCATCAAGTACCTGAAACCCTCTTTGATATTGTCCAGCGTAGAACTATCATGAAGTATGCTCGATTTCCGTGTTGGAAATTGAATTTGAATAATGGTGATGATTATTAGGGCGTATACGGCGGCCTGGACTAAGAAGTTGCCTCCAGGGCCAAACCATAGGATGAGAAAACCTCCTATCGCGGGTCCAAACGAACGCATCAGGCCCCATCCTGTTTGGACAAGTGCCATACCATTGGGCGTATGAGAACGCGGCACCAAATCAAATACAAGAACCTGCCGGAGGGACTGGTCAACTGTTTGAACCATGCCAGCAAGGAAGGTAAAGATAAAGAGGTAAGCAATATTACTGTGGCCAAAAATTATCATGAGACCAAGTGCCAGGGTAATAGTAAATAACCAGCCGTTCTCTATAATTAGAAGCCTGCGGCGTTGTAGATGGTCTATCAAGATCCCGGCTACGGGTACTATGCCCAGCGCTGCTACTGACCGGACCAGATTGATACTACCTAGAATTATACCCGAACCAGTCAGGTCATATACAAGCCAGTTTAATGTAACCTGCTGAATCCACTGGGCCGCATTGGAGAGGGTGGTTCCTGTCAGCAAAACCCGGAAGTTACGAATGCGTAATGACTCAAAGGTGCTAATCTTCCTCACAGAGTTAGTAAACCTGTCAGCCGCGTCAGGAGTGGTGTGCTCTTTACCAAAGTCGGAATCGGAGCCTGACACTTTAGGTATAGTTTTCCTCATACATATTAGTTAACGCTACCATACATTAGGCAAATTTGCCCTGAAACGAACCTTACGGCCAGCACACCTCTTCAATCTCTAGCTTACCCTCTCCAAATTCGCTAGCTAGGGGATTATACTTCTTAAGGGCGACCTATTTCAATTACGATTTGGCTGAATTTACTTGACTCCGAAATTTGTGTTGCAATTAAGAAGCTAAGTAATTGCAACAACTCTGACCTGCTCCCGGGCACAATAAACAATTTGCGTGATATGAAATGGATTCCTCTCTCTTACACTCTAGACAAAGACGGCCACAAGAATAGGATTAAGAGAGTAGTCGAAAATTGGAAACAGAGTTCTCAGAATTTTGTTTGACAAGACATTTTTTGCTATATATAATGAGTAGTAAATTTCCTTTGTCCGATTATCGCAAGACGACGTTAAAAGTCGGGCGCTCTATGATAAGGACTCATAAATATCTATTATAAGGAGTCAAAAATCAAGATGCAGGATTATCATGTGATAAACGTGGTCGGTACCATGTGCCCACCGGAAGTGGACGAAGTTTACAATAAATGGTACAACGAAAAAGTTATACCTACTAACATGCAATTCAAAGGGCTTCTTCGAGCAGCCCGTTATAAGTTATTAGGTCCTGCAGGTGGCCCTACCAACAGTGAGTATCCTGATTACTTGGCAATCTACGAGTTTAAGAGCTTTGAGTCCTTTGAAGCCTGGAACGCCAGTCCTGAAATTGCGGCCTCCGGTAGCGATAAACCTGAGCTACTTGAAAAGGTAGGCATCCCTCTGTTATGGCGTGCCCAATATAGTTTTGTAGAATCTTGGCGAAATACTCCCCCTAACTCCTTCATTCTAATCGTAGGTATGAAATGTTCTCCCAAAAAAGAACCAGAATTTGATAAATGGTATGGTGGGAAGCATTTACCTGATGTCCTTAAATTTAAGGGAATAGAGGGAGCAACCCATTATAAGTTAGCCAGTTCTGAAGAATTAGCCATAAAGACATCGATTAAACAACAGGTTAGAACTTATGCCGATCATATGACATTCTTTTATTTTAAAGATTTGTCCACCGCCGAAGCTTACGATGCTAGCCCGGAACGAGCAGCTTCTCTTGACGAGGTGGCCATAAAAGTAGTTAAGGAAACGGACGCCTCGACTTTGTGGCGGGTTCGATACGAACCATTGAGGACCTGGCATAAATAAGCCAATCATTGCAGCAACACCGTTATCAGTTTGCGACCAGTCTTTAATTTTAAGGTGTATCTGGATCATGATATCATCTTTGGTTAAAAAAATTTTATTAGAGGAGGGCTAAATGGCTAAACCAGAAATAGAATATCTTGACACAGAATCCATTCCTTGGACTCCGGTTGAAGGGGCCCCTGGATTATATGAAAAGATATTGAGTTTCGATCCAGATACGGGAAACGTAACACGGTTAGTCAAGGCCACGCCACGTGAGGGAATATCTGGAGAAGTATCCCATCCTTTTTGCGAAGAAGGGTTCTTACTTAAAGGGAGTTTTACAAATACCGAAACGGGCCAGGTTTACGGCCCCGGGGCTTATAGCTGCCGGCCCGCGGGTATGAAGCACGGTAAAAGCAAAGCTGATGAGGAGATTATCAGTATCGAATTTAGATATTATAAATTATAACTAGATAAACGGCTGGTTGAAACTTAATCTGATATCTAGAATTCATGCTCACCGAGTAAATACTCGATTAAAATAGATTAATCAGTATCAACTTACATAGATTTTGTTTGTCATTTACCCAAAGATGCTGGATACGAATCCATTCGGAGGAAGTGACTCCAATTACATGAAGAATCCGGCTTGTTTGGCCTCGTAGGTGAAAACCATAAGGTGATGGAGGCGGCGAGTCACCCAAACATTTTGTCCCGCAGTAAACGGAGGCAAGTATTGGGTGTCAGTAGAAAAGACCGCAGTTCATCACGGTGCTGGTGCCTGTAATCGGAGAGCAAATTGTGATAATATACCCTATGGATATATTCTGTAAATTTGCCGTTCGTTACACAACCTGTAGGTGAAATCAACTGAACCCTGAAATAAGAGCAGAGTAAGAACAAATGAGAGCAACGGACAAGGTATTAGCGATTATTGAGTGTTTGGCTCAATCGCCAATGGGTGTAAATGAGATAAGCCGTCAATTGGGAATCGGAAAGAGCACCGTTTCCAAGACTCTATCTTCACTCAAGGAAGAAAATTGGTTAACGCAAGATGCGGAAAACGCCCAATACAGGTTGGCACATAGGATGCTAAAAATAGGATTGTCGATGTTGTCCAATCTAAATGTAAGGACAATCAGTTTACCTTATATGAATGAGTTACGCGAAGTCACCAAAGAGACTGTCACTTTGAATCTGTTAATGGATTCAGAGCGTGTCGCTATAGAACAGGTTCAGTCCAGTCATACAATTCGAGGTGTGATTACGTTAGGAGAAAGGCTCCCTATATGGCTTGGGGCAACTGGTAAAGCCATGATGGCATATCTAAAGCCCGATGAGATAAAAGAAGCTAAAAATAAATTACTAAATTCAGAAAGATACACCAAAGCCTCTGGAGAAGATGTTATTATTGATAAACTCCTTATAGAGTTAGAAGCCACTCGGCAAAAAGGTTATGCGGTTGCCTCGGAAGAGATAGTTCCAGGTACCGCCTCGGTATCGGCGCCGATTTTTGATCGCAATAATTCAGTCATCGGAGCTTTAACGGTGATCGGCCTTCTGCCCCGGTTTAATCGCAAGATAGCAGCTAAAAACGGGGCAATAGTATCCCAATTTGCCAAAAAAATAAGTTTAGAGATGGGTTCTACCAGAGACCTTTGAGGTGGTCCAAAATCCGGACAGGTAGCTAGGAGTGGACCCCGCACCTTGGATTTGCCCTTACCTTAGGGCAATTATTAAGAGACCTTTCCAGCTATTTTGACATCAATACTCCCACAAGTTTAACTGGTGGCATATTCCCCAGTGACCCATGAGGTCTCTCCCTGTTGTAGCACTGTCGCTATTCCGCTACCTTATCCCTGACATTCTTTGTTGACAGGAAACAGTTCTCATTCTAGCATTCTTCCCAGAACCGGCCATTAAAGGCCTCTGTTGGAGCATTATTCGTTGGCTTGCCGGGACGTATAAAATCAAGTGCTGATCCGTTCAGCTGCGTCCTTGCCAATACACTTCTTTTCCCAGCGGTAAAACGTCTGCTCGAAAATGCCCATCTTTCGGCAGACTTCGGCAACCGCGGTCCCCAATTCAGCCTGCCTGAGTGAAAACACAATCTGCTCCGAGGTGTGATGAGGTTTTTTCCCTGAATCCAATACTCTCTTCGTGCTCTCTCGGAGGCCTTTTAATTTTCGCCAAAATGGGGGTATTGACAAATCTTCAAAATAGATTTATAAATATAGAACTTAGTTGTTAAATTTTAAATATTGTTGCGCTTATTTTCTAAAGCCCAATAAATATCTTAGCTAAACGTACTTAATCCCGTATAAAAAAGGTGAGTTGACTTGTCCAACAAAGCGGTTGGCTTGATAGAGGATGAGCAGAACAGAAAGAATGTTCAAAGTGGATTAACAATCCGACCTTTTCAAAGGGAGAAGATTTATGAGGAACGCCATCAATGACTAGCGCCAAACAAATTCTTAAAATCGTTCGATTTATGTGGAAAAATGGAGTTACCTATGGCATCGCGAACAATGATGTTATTTACTCGGTAAGGGGTAATATTTATGATGATTTCGAAGTTGGCCAAGAGCTCTGCCACCTGAGTGATGTAAAATTACTAGCTCCGTGCGAACCCAAAACAATCGTTGGTGTCGGCGGTAATTACTATTCAATTTTAAAACAAACTGGAAATAAAGCGGGTCAAGAACCTGAATTATTTTTAAGGCCAGCTTTGACGGCCATCGGTCCTTCTGAAAATATTATTTATCCTAAAACTTCCCATCAGGTTAACGCTGGTGTCGAGCTAGCTATCGTTATTAAACGAAGAGCTTGGGAGGTGTCAGAGTCTGAATCATTCGACTATGTACTTGGTTATACTTGTGGCATTGATTTAACAGCCTTTGACCTGCTAGAAGCAGATCAAATGAGACAAGCAAGGGCAAAATCATGGCCAACCTCAAATCCCTTAGGCCCGTGGATTGTCACGCACCTTGATACCAGTGATTTAGGTTTAACAGCAAGGGTAAATGGTGCGATAGTCCACAGTGGTAGAACTACCGACCTAGTATTCGGACTCAATAGTCTGATTAGCTATATCTCCAGATACATCGTCCTTCTTCCCGGAGATGTCATTATGACCGGCCAGCCTGGAACAAACACTCTTAATGTCGGCGATACTATAGAAGTCGAAATAGAAAAAATAGGATCAATCAGAAATACGGTTGTCAGCGTTTGATAATCAGGGAAATTTCTAATCCAATGATTGTAATCCAACGGTTGGAGGGAAGATTAGTTGAATCGTAAAAAAAACTATAAATATATTAAGTTTGAGCAAACGACTGAAGGTTTGAGTACAATCACACTTAATCGACCGCACAAACGCAATGCGTTGAACGAACCTATGGCAAAAGAAATTGAATATGTACTTAGTTCTCTCCAGAATGACACCACATCAAGAGTAGTGATAATTAAAGGAGCAGGTCCTTCTTTTTGCTCTGGCTGGGATTTGGATGCCCAAAAGGAAGAGGCTCAATATACCAATTCAGACGCTTCAAGGCTTATGTTTCAAGAGCTAGAAACTCAGTTTTATGGCCCCATAGCCAGTGTCTTACGTATTTTATGGGAATCGCCCGTAATCTCTATTGCGCAGGTTCAAGGTTACGCAATAGAAAGTGGTATGGGTCTGGCTTTGAATTGCGATCTGGTTATTGCTGACGAAGATGCAAAGTTCTTTTGGCGACCGGTTGGCGGAGCAGGGATGCTGTGGCATTTATGGCCTTGGACCGTTGGGCTTAGGAAAACTAAGGAGCTTCTGTTTGAGGGTGATTATGTAACAGGAGTAGAAGCCGAACAGATGGGCATGATAAATAAATGCGTGCCACTTGCTGGATTAGATGAGGAAGTGATGAGAAGGGCTAAAAAAATCTCTGCCAAGCCTAGGGAGTTTCTATACCTGGACAAAGTATCAGTCAATACTGCTTTTGAAGCAATGGGGATTCATGAGGCCTGCAAGGCGTCCGCCATTGCGCACATTCTCTCCCATTTGACTGTACCGAGCTTGAGTTTGCGTGACAAATTGGCTAAAGATGATAGAAAAGAAATCAGGCGAACATTAGACCGTAGAGCCTCTCCACTGAATCGTGACCAAGAACCCGAATATGATGAATAATTTAAGATGAGATTATAATGGTTGGAATTTTGGATCATGTAAAGGTACTTGAGTATTGCCATACCGTGGCAGGTGCTTTTTGTGCGAAACAATTATCGGCACTGGGCGCCGAGGTAATCAAGGTTGAGAGGCCCTTAATAGGCGATCCTGCTAGAAAGATCGGTCCTTTCCCGAGCGATATTCCACACCCTGAAAAAAGTGGATTGTTTCTTTACGCAAACACAGATAAATTAGGAATTACTTTAGACCCCACCTTGCCAACAGGCAGAAAGATATTTGCTGAATTATCCCAAGGTTCCGACATCATTATTGAAGATAACTCGCCTCAATTTATGAAGGAACACGCACTACACTATGAAGAATTAAAAAAACTCAAGCCTAATATTATAGTCATTTCAATAACGCCTTTCGGACAAACCGGTCCTTATTCAGAATATAAAGCCTTTTCCTTCAATGTCTACCATGGCAGTGGATTGGGCTATATTACTCCAGAAGGATATGACAATCTCGATCGACCACCACTCAAGCAAGGTAAATATGTAAGCGAATATCACTCCGGGATAGGGGCAGCTTTGATAACACTTGGTGTACTTTTCGGTGTTGACGGAGGTGACCATGGCTGCCATATCGACTTTTCCATGCAAGAGTGGGAAATGAATTTACTGAAGCCAAAATGGGAAATGTTTACCTACGAGGGATTCACACCCAGTAGAAAAACAGTCGTACGCCAAGGGCATGGGATGACACGTTGTAAGGATGGGTACGTAATAATTAT
>JASFEJ010000072.1:0-7300 GCA_050124895.1 Dehalococcoidia bacterium | reverse complement strand
GAAAAACCTGAGGCGAAAGCGGAAGCGGTTGCTGAGGAAAAACCTGAGGCGAAAGCGGAGACGGTCGCCGAGGAGAAACCGGCCAAGAAAGCGGCCAAGCCTAAGAAGGCTGCGGCTGCGAAGAAGGCAGAAAAGCCTCAGGATCCCGCCGAGGCGGAGAAGAAAACGACCAAGCGCAAAACAACTAAGAAGACCACCGGGGAGAAAGCCCCCGTAGCCGAGGATAAAGAGGAGAAAGATGCTACAGCCCAAGAGGGTGAAGTACCGCAAGAGTCATAAAGGACACCGCCGGGGCAGCGCCCAGGTGGGGAATAGCATTGACTTTGGCGATTTCGGCCTGCAGGCGCAGGAATCGGCCTGGATTACCAGCCGCCAGATTGAGGCGGCCCGGCGGGCGATTACCCGCTACATCCGCCGCGGCGGCAATGTCTGGGTGCGCATCTACCCCGATAAACCGGTGACCAAGAAGCCCGCCGAGACCCGGATGGGTGGGGGCAAGGGCGCCCCCGACCACTGGGTGGCGGTGGTCAAACCGGGTCGGATGCTCTTTGAGATGGGTGGCGTCAGTGAAGACGTGGCCAAGGGGGCCATGCGCCTGGCGGCGCACAAGCTGCCCATAAGCACCAAGTTCGTGGTTAGAGACACCGGTGCCGTCAGCGATGAGGGGGGTGCCGGGTGAAGATAGAGGAGATTCGCGGCCTGGCTAACGAGGAACTAAATAAGCAGCTGGATGAGGCCCATCAGGAGCTGTTTAACCTCCGCTTTCGCCTGGAGACTAAGCAGCTGGTCAACCACCGCGAGCTTTCCCGGGCCAGGAAGAATATTGCCCGGATTAAGACCGTAATCAGGGAAAGAGAGCTGGCAAAGTAATGGAAGAGGAAACCAAGCGTAAGGTAAGGCTGGGGCAGGTGGTGAGCAACCGTATGGATAAGACGGTGGTGGTGGAGGTATCCGGCCCCAAGCGGCACCCGCTCTACAAAAAGATAATCAGGCGGGTAGTCCGCTATAAGGTTCACGACGAGAAGAACGAGTGCCAGGTTGGCGATAAGGTCAAAATCGTCGAGACCAGGCCCCTCTCCCGGGAGAAGCGGTGGCGGGTGGCCGAAATCGTGGCCAAGGGAGAGGTCGTCGAGGTTTCGCCCGAGGAGATAACCCGCGAAGACCTGGAGAAGGTTATACCCGAGAAGAAGAAGGAAGCCGAGGCCGAGGTCAAGGCCGAAGCCGCCGAGGAACCGAAAGAAGAGACCAAGGCTGAAGCTAAGGAAACCAAGGAAGAGACCAAGGCCGAGGTCGAGGAAAAGGCCGAGGCGGAAACTAAGGAAGAAAGCAAAGAGGAAACAACCGAGGAAAAGGGCTCGGAGTAGACCATGATTCAAGCCTATACCAGAATGAAAGCGGCCGATAACACCGGCGCCAAGGAGATAATGTGCATCAACGTCCTGGGCGGCACTAGGAAGAAATACGCCCGCGTGGGCGATATCATCGTGGCTTCGGTGAAGAAGGCGACGCCGAGAGGGGTGGTCAAGAAGGGGGAGGTGGTCAGGGCGGTGATTGTCCGCTGTGCCCAGCCCTGTCGGCGGCCTGATGGCTCTTACGTCAGGTTCGACGAGAACGCCGCCGTCATTCTAACCGATAAGAACAACCCGAAAGGGACGAGGATATTCGGGCCGGTAGCCAGGGAGCTGAGGGACAAGGACTTCACCAAGATTATCTCGCTGGCGCCCGAGGTACTTTGAGCATGAACATCAGAAAGAACGATAATGTGCTGGTTATCGCCGGCAAAGACAAGGGAAAGACGGGCCGGGTGCGCTATGCCTACCCCAAGAAGGAACGGCTGCTGGTGGAGGGCATCAACTTCGTCAAGAAGCACAGCCGCGCCCGGGGGGCCGTCAAGCAGGCGGGCATCATCGAGCGCGAGGCGCCGATTCACGTCTCCGACGTCATGCTGGTATGCAGTAAGTGCAACAAGCCGGCCCGGGTGGGGGCGCGCTTTCTGGCCGACGGCCGCAAGGTCCGCTTCTGCCGCGTTTGTGGGGAGGTTATCGATTAATGTCGGCGCTAAAGGAAAAATACAGGAGCGAGGTAGTGCCCGAGCTGATGAAGAGGGGCTATAAGAACGTGATGCAGGTACCGCGCCTGGAGAAGGTGGTGCTTAACATCGGCCTGGGCGAGGCCATTGCCGACGCCAAGGCACTGGAGTCGGCGGAGAAGGATATAGCCGCCATTTCGGGCCAACACCCGATTACCACCCGTTCCAAGAAGTCCATCGCCGCCTTCCACTTAAGGGAGGGCATGACCATCGGTATGAAGGTGACCCTGCGCGGGGAGCGCATGTATCACTTTTTCGATAAGCTGGTCAATATCGCCCTGCCCCGAATACGAGAGTTTCACGGGGTCTCCCGTGATTCTTTCGACGGGAGGGGCAACTATACCCTGGGCTTTAAGGAGCAGGTCGCCTTCCCCGAAATGGATTACGATAAGATAGAAAAGGTAAGGGGGCTGGAGGTGTCTATCGGCACCACGGCCAAGACCGACGACGAGGGCAGGCAGCTGCTGGAGTTGTTGGGCATGCCCTTTGTCCGGGACTAAAACGGAGTAGCCATGGCCAAGAAGTCAAAAGTCGAAAAGTCGAAGCGGACGCCAAAATACAAGGTGCAGCAGCATAACCGCTGCTTGCTCTGCGGACGGCCTCGGGCCTATATTCGCCGCTTCGGCCTATGCCGGATTTGTTTCCGTAAGTTAGCTCTGAACGGGCAGATTCCCGGAGTAAGAAAATCAAGCTGGTGAAGTGGATATGACTACCGACCCAATAGCCGATATGTTGACCCGGGTGCGCAACGCCATTATGGCGCGGCACGATTCCGTGCTGGTGCCGACTTCGAGAATTAAGCTGGCCATTGCCCGCATCCTTAAGAAAGAGGGCTTTATCGCCGACTTTGAGGTGTTGAAGGGCAAGCCGCAACGGGCGATACGAATCCACCTCAAATACGACGATAATAACGAGCCCATCCTTTCCGGGCTGGAAAGGGTGAGCAAGCCGGGCTTAAGGGTCTATGTGGGCCGGGACGAGATTGCCCGCGTTCAGGGCGGCCTGGGCATCGCCATTATCTCTACCTCCCAGGGCGTAATGACCGGGCAGCAGGCCTGGCGCCAGGGAATCGGCGGAGAACTGCTATGCCACGTATGGTAAAAACCAGGGGTGATATCAATGTCTAGAGTGGGCTTAATGCCGATAAACGTGCCTGACGGTGTCAAGGTTGACATCGGCAAGGACATGGTCAAGGTGAGCGGCCCCAAGGGGGAACTGAGCCGCCGCCTTAACCCCGATATGAAAATAAAGCTGAAAGACAACGTGCTCACGGTGTCGCGGCCCAGCGACAGCAAGGAGCACCGCTCCCTGCACGGGCTGACGCGCAGCCTTTTGGCTAACATGGTGCAGGGGGTGACTGCTGGCTTTGAAAAGCACCTCGATATCGTCGGGGTGGGCTACCGGGCGGAGAAAGCGGGGGATAAGCTGACGCTGCGCATCGGCTATTCCCACCCGGTGGAGGTAACTCCTTTGCCCGGCCTGACGCTGGACGTGGAGGGGGGCAATCACATCAAGGTCAGCGGCATCGATAAAGAAGTCGTTGGCGAGATGGCCGCCGAGATTCGCGCCATCCGCCCGCCCGACCCCTATAAGGGTAAGGGCATTAGATACGCCGGTGAGATTGTCCACCTTAAGGCGGGCAAGGCCGGTAAAGCGATAGGACAGAAAGCATAATGGTTAAAGGCGGAACCAAAGCAGCCCGAATAAGAAGGCACGCCCGGGTCAGGGCTAAAGTCAAGGGCACAAATAGCAGCCCCCGGCTCTGCGTTTTTCGCAGCCTGAACCATATCTATGCTCAGGTCATCGATGACGAGAAAGGGCATACCCTGGTGACGGCTTCGACGCTGGACGGGGAGATAAAACCCGGCGTCAACGGCAAGGCCAAGTCGGCCTGCGCCGCGCTGGTGGGCACCCTGGTGGCCAAGCGCGCCCTGGATAAAGGTATAAAGCAGGTCGTTTTCGACCGTGGCGGTTACAAATATCACGGCCGGGTTAAAGCCCTGGCGGAGGCGGCCCGCGAGGCCGGACTCAAGTTTTAGGGGGTAGGTTTAACTGAAGTGAAAGGACCTATAAGCAGGATAGACCCGACGGAGCTGACGCTGAACGATAAACTGGTCTACATCAACCGCGTGACCAAAGTGGTCAAGGGGGGCAAGCGCCTTAGCTTTAGCGCCCTGGCGGTGACCGGTGACGGTAACGGCCACGTGGGCATTGGCGTGGGCAAGGCTAACACCGTGCCCGAAGCCATCAGCAAGGCGAACTCTATCGCCCGTAAGAACCTGCTCAAGGTGCCCTTGAGCGGTACCACTATCCCCTACGAGATAACGGTTAAATTCAGCGCTGCCAAGGTCCTGCTCAAACCGGCCGCCCCGGGTACGGGCATTATCGCCGGGGGCAGCATAAGAGCGGTGGTGGAAGCCGCTGGCATCAAAGATATCCTGACCAAGTCCTTGGGCAGCCCCAACCGCATTAACACGGCCAAGGCGACCATAGTCGCCTTAAGCCAACTCAAAGTCCCCGAAGAGGAAATGGCCCGACGCTCTGGCGCCAAGGTCGAGGAGGACAACGAGCCCCGGGAGGAGGCCGTCGGTGGCTAAACTGAAGGTAACCCTGATTAAGAGTGGCATCGGCTATGCCCAGGACCAGAAGAAAACGCTCAAGGCCCTGGGGCTTACCCGCTTAAATAAAACCGTTTTACACAACGACAACTCCTCAGTACGAGGTATGCTCGATAAAGTGAGACACCTGGTGAGGGTGGAGGAATCTAACTAATGCTACAGGAAAAACTCACCCCCGCCCCCGGCTCCAAGAAAGACCGCAAGAGAGTGGGCCGGGGAGACGGTAGCGGCAACGGCACCTATTCGGGACGGGGCTCCAAAGGCCAGAAGTCCCGAGCCGGTTATAAGATGCGCCCCGGCTTCGAGGGGGGGCAATTGCCCTTAATCAAGCGCCTGCCGCGCAAGCGCGGCTTCACCAACCCCTTTAAAGTCGAATACAGCCTGGTCAGCCTGGCTCAGCTCGGCGTCTTCGAGCCGGACAGCGAGGTGACACCGGAGAAGCTGGTCGAGGCGGGGATAGTAAAATCACTAAAACAGCCGATTAAGGTCCTGGCCAACGGCGAGCTGCAAATAGCCCTGACGGTGAAGGCCAACAAGTTTTCGGCGGCGGCTAAGGCCAAGATAGAGGCCGCTGGCGGCAAAGCGGAGGAGGTGTAAGTGGCCCAGAAGCAATCCCGACCGCGACTGCTGCAGGCCATGATTGACGCCTTCAGTCTGCCCGATTTGAGGCGGCGGATACTGATTACCATCGGCATCTTGGTCATCTTCCGCTTCGTGGCTCACATACCTCTGCCCGGGGTAGACCTCGACGCCCTGAAGCAGCTTTTCGAGAGCAACGCTCTGCTGGGCATGCTCGACATGTTCAGCGGCGGTGCCATGAAGACCTTAAGCGTGGCGGCGATGGGGGTATATCCTTATATCACCGCCTCCATTGTCATGACGCTGCTGGTGCCCATTATCCCCAAGCTGAGGGAGATATCTCAGGAAGGGGAGGCGGGCCGAGACCGGATTAACCGCATTACCCACTGGCTGACCGTTCCCCTGGCCGGGCTTTCCGCCTACGGGCAGCTGGTTTACATGCAGCGCGAGGGCGTTGTCGGCACCGCCACCATCCTGCCCATGATAGCCATGGTGATGTCGATGATAGCCGGCACCATGTTCCTGGTCTGGCTGGGCGAGCGCATTACCGAACACGGTATCGGCAACGGCATATCCATAATCATTTTTGCCGGCATCGTCGCTGGCTATTGGGAAACGGCGGGCAATATGTTCCTGGCGGCGGAGCAAGACTGGTGGAGCGTATTCGTTTTTGCTGTTATCGTCTTAGCCATCATCGTCTTTATCGTCTATTTCACCGAGGCCCACCGCCGCATACCTGTCCAGTATTCAAAGAGCGTCTTCCGCGGCGGGCGCATGTACCGGCAGGCGGGCTCGACGCATATACCGTTGCGGGTGAACACGGCGGGCATGATACCCCTTATCTTCGCCATGTCGCTGGTTATCTTCCCCGGCGTGGTCGCCAGCTATTTTATGAATCCCACCGGCACCGACCCCAACTTTGCCAACACGATATATAACCTGTTTAACACTAGTCACTGGTTCTACTGGCTGCTTTACTTCCTGCTCACCGTCGGTTTCGCCTTCTTCTACACCATGGTCATATTCGAGCAGCAGGACCTGCCCAATACCCTGCAGCGTCAGGGAGGCTTTATCCCCGGTATCAGGCCGGGGGCGCATACTAAAGAATATCTGGACGGGGTGATAAAGCGCATCACCTGGGCCGGGGCTTTGTTCTTGGCTATAGTGGCCATAATGCCCTATATCGCCCAGAATATCAGCGGCCTATCGGGAACACAGGTACAGCTGTCCAGTATGGGTATGCTCATCGTGGTCGGTGTGGTTTTGGATACCATGAAGCAGATGGAGGCACAACTGGTGATGCGGCGCTATGAGGGCTTCATTAAATAGGTGTAATGGTGTATATTGTCTTTCTGGGAGCCCCCGGCGCGGGCAAAGGAACACAAGCCGCCAGTGCGGCCAAGCAGCTCAAGCTGGCGCATATCGCTACCGGCGACCTGTTTCGGCAGGCGCTGGAACGGGGGACCGAGCTGGGTTTGAAGGCGAAGGCCTATATGGAGAAGGGGGTGCTGGTTCCCGACCAGATAACGATAGATATGGTTCTGGAGAGGCTTTCGGCTGCGGATGCTGGGGGAGGGGCCGTCCTCGACGGCTTTCCCCGCAATCTGAAGCAGGCGGAGGCTCTGGATAAGGCTTTAGCCCGTCAGGGCAAGGCCATAGATAAGGTGGTGCATATCGGGGTATCGGAAGAGGAGGTGTTAAGGCGGCTGGGTGGACGGCGGGTCTGTCGGGCTTGCCAGGCGCCGTGCCACGTCACCGATTCTCCGCCCAAGGTGGAGGGAGTTTGTGACGTATGCGGCGGCGAGCTTTACCAGCGCGCCGACGATACCGAAGAAAGCATTAAGAAGCGGATGGAGGTCTACTCGGCTGAGACCGCTCCGCTTATTGACTATTACCGCCGGGCGGGCAAGCTGCTGGAGGTGGCCGGTGAGGGGGGCGTTAAGGCAGTAGAGGAGAGGATAGTTGCCGCCCTGGGTGGAGAACGTTTATAGTTAGATGAGTATCATTATTAAGT
>JASFEJ010000071.1:0-7306 GCA_050124895.1 Dehalococcoidia bacterium | reverse complement strand
ATTCCACCTCCAAAACGCCTGTCAGGACGAGAGGGTTAGCCGGAAAACAGGCGATACCCAAGATGGTCAGCAGTATTACCCAGAGAACGTCCTTTTTCGACCTCTTGGCGGTTGTCAATGTACTTCCCCCTCTAGTCGATAACTGCCTTCGTCTCTCCCTTCTGCTTTATCACCTCGCCGATGACCTTAGCCCCATCCAGAGCCTTGGTGAAACGGCTGACTCTATTGTTGGCGCAGATTATAACCATACCGATGCCCATGTTAAAAACGTGATACATCTCGTCGCGGGCGACCTCGCCCCGCTGCTGGATAAGGTTAAAGATGGGCGGCACCGACCAAGCACGGCTGTCGAACTTGGCCGCCAGGCCTTCGGGTAAGACGCGGGGCACGTTATCGATTAAGCCGCCGCCGGTGATATGCGCCATGCCCTTGACGGAGGGCAGCAGGGTTTTAAGCTGGTTGTAGTAACAGGTGTGCGGCTCCAGCAGCACCTCGCCGATGGTACGGCCCAGCTCCGGGTAGTGTTTAGTCAAAGCCGCCTGGCTGTCGCCGAAAACCTTTCTGGCCAGCGTATAGCCATTGGTATGCAGCCCGTTGGAGGGCAGGCCGACAATGGCATCACCAGCGGTAATCGACTTACCGTCGATAATCTTGTCTTTTTCCACCACCCCGACGACAAAACTAGCCAGGTCGAAGTCGTCGCCAGCGTAGATGTCGGGCATCTCCGCCGTCTCCCCACCGATAAGGGAGCAGCCGACCTCGCGGCAAGCTTTAGCCAGCCCAGAGACGATAGCCGCCACTCTATCCGGCAAGAGCTTACCGATGCCGATGTAATCAAGGAAGAACAGCGGCTTGGCGCCGCAGGTAAAAATATCGTTAACGCAGTGATTGACGATGTCGATGCCGATACTGTCGTAGCTGTCCAGGGCGACGGCAATCTTGACCTTAGTGCCCACAGAGTCGGTGCTGGAGACAAGGACGGGCTGCTCGTAGCCCTTGAACTCGAACATGCCGCTAAAGAAACCGACGTCGCTTAAGACCTCGGGGCGGTGGGTGGTACTAACCAGCTTGCCGACCAGGCGATTGGAGACGTTCTTGGCGCCGATATCGACGCCGGCTTTGGCATAGCTCTCTTTAATCGGCCCTACCTCCCTGAATAAGTGGTCAGATACCAGCTATTAATAATGGATTCAAGTCCTGGTGTCAAGCAGGAGATATAATTACCCTTGCTTTATGCCAAAGGGGCTGCTGTATTCCTCAGCCGGCAGCGAGGTCTCCAGCGCTAGCTTATCCATCTCAATCTGCACCGGTATGGGATAATCACCGGTAAAGCAGGCCAGGCAGAACATTTCCCTGGGTAAGCCAATCGCCTTAATCAGGCCGTCAATGCTCATATAGCCCAGTGAGTCAGCGCCGATATAGTCCCTGACTTCGGGTATCGTCTTCTGCGCCGCAATCAGCTCCCAGCGACTGGCCATGTCGACACCGAAGAAGCAGGGGTAGCGGATGGGTGGGGCGCAGATGCGCATATGGACCTCTTTAGCCCCCGCCCTTTTGAGCAGCTTGACCACCTTGGGAGTGGTGGTGCCCCGGACGATGCTGTCGTCAATGACCACCAGCCGCTTGCCGTCCAGCACGTGAGGGAGGGGGTTAAACTTGAGCTGGACACCCAGGTCGCGGATGCGCTGGTCGGGCTCAATAAAGGTGCGCCCCACATAGCGGTTCTTGAGCAGCCCTTCACAGAGGGGTAGGCCCGAGGCGCGGGAATAGCCGATACCAGCGATGGTAGCCGAATCGGGCACGCCCATAACCACGTCGGCTTCCACCGGGTGTTCCTCGGCCAAGACTTCGCCCATTGCCTGCCGCGCCGGGTAGAGCAGCCGACCGTCTATTATCGAATCGGGGCGGGCAAAATAGATATACTCAAAGACACAGAGTGCCTTTCGCTCTGTCTCTTCCTGGTAACTCTTAAGGCCGTTCTCGTCGATAGCGATTATCTCACCGGGCTCGACCTCGCGGAGGAACTTAGCGCCGATATGGTCTAAGGCGCAGCTCTCCGAGGCGATAACCCAGCCGCCGTTAAGCGTCCCCAGACAGAGCGGGCGCACGCCCAGCGGGTCACGAACGGCGTAGAGGCTGCGGTTGGTCAGCAGGGTCACCGAATAGGCACCCTGGAGGCGATGCATGGCGTAGCGTATCTTGCCCACCCAGTCCTTAGCCGGTGAGAAGAGGATAAGGTTGGCCAGGACCTCGGTATCGGTGGAGCCACGGAAGCTGAAGCCCTGCTCACAGAGTTCCTGATAGAGGTGCTCGGCGTTAACGATGTTGCCGTTGTGGGCCACGGCGACGGTATTGGCGCCCTTACCGACGACAAGGGGCTGAACGTTGGTGATACGGTTGGAGCCGCGGGTGGAATAGCGATTGTGACCTATAGCGAAATCGCCGCTGAGCTGGCTCAAGGAATCCTCGGTAAAAACCTGGGAAACCAGCCCCAGCTCGGCGCAAACCTGTAGCCTCTTACCGTTGGAGGTAGCGATACCGGCGCTTTCCTGGCCGCGGTGTTGAAGAGCAAATAAAGCAAAAAAGGTAAGGCGGGCTACATCTTCTCCGGGAGCATAGACCCCAAAAACACCGCAACTTTCGTGCAAGCTACTCGCCTCTCAATCCACCCTGACTGACCCCACACTTAAATTATAACTAATCCCCAACAACAGGTCAATTTTTCTTACGCCATATAAAGGACAGGGAAATATGTGCCGCCACCAATACCACGAAGGCAATCCACAGAGCGGGAGCGGTATGAATCTGGTGCGAAACACTCTTGGTGAGCAGCCCGAAGGACGCCGTCTCCACGATCTGGTAGTTGGTGATACCCAGCCCGGTGATGAGCAGCACCAAGGCCACCGCCAAGAGCAGCCACTGTATTATCTTCCTGATTAAGCGTCGCCTATTCATGGCTAATCAAAGTAACTCTCTTCCAGGTTGCCGCTGTCGGAGTAGCCCCTCTCCTCCCAGTAACCTTGGTAGTCTTCGTCACCGGTGAGCTCGATTTCGGTTATCCACTTTATCCACTTATAGCCCCACTTGCTCTCGGCGACCAGGGCGAAGGGAAAACCCCTCTCGGGGGGCAGGACTAGTTCGTTCATCTTGTAAGCCATCAGTATATCGTTATCCCTGATGAAATCTAGGGACAGGGAGGTGGAATAGCCGTCATAGGCATAGAAGATGACCATCTTGGCCTCGGGTGACGGGCTCGCTGTCTCCAGCAGGTCCTCAACCAGCACCCCCTCCCAAAGAATCCTGGCATCCCAGCCCTCAACGCAGTAGAGCGTAACCACCTTCTTGTAGCTCTCAAAGTTGTCCAGGACCTCGTCGTAGCTATAGCTCTGAGGATTCGCCACCAGCCCCCTGATCTGAAGCTGGTAATCGCCTATATCTACATACTGCGGGCCCTTTATCGAGTTTTCCCAGAAGTCGTCTATGGAGGAAAGGTATTCGCCCTGATACTCTCTTACCTCGGCCGGATAAAGGTCAGTGGCCCCGCCATTACAGCCGCCGACAGCCAGCAGGACGAGCAGAAAGGAAATCAGGATAAGTCCGGTTCGCCTCATCATCGCACCTCCCTCGGAGCCAAAATGCCCCTCTAGTATTATTGTAACAGAAAGGGCAGGCGGTTTCCCAATAAAAACAGGGGGTTTTCAAGGGGGTGGGGCGGGGACAACGTAACCCCCAAGTTAAGGAGTTTACTCATTAGGGCGGGCTGGGTTGGGACGAAAACCCACGTTCGCTAAGGCGGGGTAGGGTGATAAATCTATAGCGATTTAAGCCATTCCAGCACTATCGCCATCGCCTTTTCATCGTGGCGCAGCCTGTGCCCGGCCCCCTCGATAATAGCCAGCTTCTTGGGCTCGCCCGCTTTAGCATAAAGTCGTTGGGCGTCATCAACGCTGACGGTCTCATCCTTGTCGCCGTGTACCAGCAGCAGGGGGCGGGGCGAAATCCGGGCTATATAGTCGATGGGCCTGACTGCCTTGAAGCCGTCGAGCCACTTTTGAGGAGAAGCGGGAAAATCCTTATCCCTGATGGCACCGACCTCACGAAAATGCTCGATGAGGGTTTGCGGGTCGCGGCGCGTCCATTCCCCGAACCCGGCGGGGCAGGCGCCGCTAACCATCGCCGACACCCTCTTATCCCTGGCCGCCACACATACCGAGACGGCCGCCCCGCCGCTAAAGCCGAGCAGCGTTAGGCGGGACTTGTCCACCTCATCTAAAGCGTAGAGGTAATCGAGCATCGCCGTTAGGTCCCGCGTCCAGCCCAGCATATCGATGTTGCCGCCGCTCAAGCCCGTGCCGCGGAAGTTAAAAATGAGCGCGGCCAGGCCTTCCGAGCATAGATACTCCGCCAACGAGGCGTAGCCTCTATCGTTGGGGTCGGGGGGGCCAGCGGGTATGCCGTGGCAGGTACAAACGGTGTGATAAGGAATTTTGCCCTCGGGCAGGTAAAGCTGACCGACGATATTGATGCCGTCTCTCTCTAGATTTACCGGTTTTATTTGCATTACATCAACCTCAAGAAAACAAAGAATTCCATATTGCCCTCGGCGCCCAGGATGGGCGAAGCTATTAATCCCCCCACCCTGAAGCCCTGCTTTACTGCCCAGCTAACGAATCTTCCGATAACGCGGGCGTGAACCAGGGGATTTCTTACTATACCACCCTTCCCTACCTCGTTGCGCCTAGCTTCGAACTGCGGCTTGAGCAACACCAGCATATAGCCATCGTCCTTGAGCAATTGGGCCACCGACGGTATAACCTTCTCCACCGATATAAACGATAGGTCGATGGTAGCCAAATCTGCTTTTTCCGGCAGCGAGATGGGGTAGCGGGCGTTGACCCTCTCCATGACCACCACCCGCTTGTCCTGACGCAAACGGTAGTCCAGCTGCCCGTAGCCCACGTCTACAGCATAGACGCGGCTGGCCCCTCTTTGAAGCAGGCAGTCGGTAAAGCCACCGGTCGAGGCGCCGATATCAGCCGCCACTTTAGCGGCGACATCGAGCCGGAAATGCTCTAAGGCGTGGTCGAGCTTGATGCCGCCGCGGCTGACAAAAGGTGGCGGCTGCAAAACGGTGATTTCGACTTCCTCGGCTACCAGCGTCCCTGGCTTGATGGCGGCCTTCCCCTCCACCCTGACCTCCCCGGCCATGACTAAAGCCTGGGCCTTGGCCCGACTCTCGGCCAGGCCCTTTGCCACCAGCAAGCTGTCGATTCTGCGCTTAGCCACGCTGGTTATCATAGCATAATTAGACAGCACCGCTCTATATCTAGTAACATTATAGATAGGAGAACAGATTGCACGAAATTATCCGCCAAAAGTTCATCAAGCTGATAAAAGAGCACGGGCTTGAGGGTGAAGAGGTCACCGTCAAGGCGGCGGCGCTGACCCCCGAGCAGGCCATCGGCAACCCTGAGGACAAGGACTACCCGCTTATAGCGGGGGAGGAGAGGCTGATGCAGGCCGAGTTCCGGGGGGCTAAAGGGCATGCCTTTACCGACCACTACGGCAACTTCAGCGGGCGATTGCTGGATATCGCCGAAATGGAGCTGACCAACAACTTTCGCCGGGCCGTCTTCATCGCCAGCCTCAACGCCGTGACGAACTACCTGGGAATAGCCAGCCGTACGGTACACTGCAAGGATAAACAGCCCCGGGAATGCGCCGCCGAGCTGGCGAGCTACATCAAAGAAAAATACGGCCGGCCCAAGATAGCCATAGCCGGCTTTCAGCCACGGATGGTAGAGGAGTTGGCCAAGCATTTTGAGCTCAGGGTAACCGACCTGGACGAGGCCAACATCGGCCAGGAAAAGTTCGGGGTGAAGATAGACGGCCCCGACCGTACCCAGGAGAACCTCAACTGGTGCGATATCGCCCTGGTCACCGGCACCACCATCGTCAACGACACCATCGACCAGTTCCTCACCGATAAGCCGGTAATCTTCTACGGCGTTACCATTGCCGGCGCCGCTGAGCTGGAGGGCCTAAACCGATTTTGTCCTTTCGGTGGCTAAACCCTTGCATTACCACAGGTCGGGTGTTAAAATGCCCCCCAAATGAAAGCCTTTAGGGTCGTACTGCTGGTTATCCTGGGCATACTCCTCTCCCTTTCCCTATTAATCTTCGGCCCGGCACTGATGGTAAACCAGAGCGCCCTCAACGCCGACTTCGTCGCCGACCGTGTTGATGAAATCGACATCGTCGAACTGACCGATGAAATAATCCTCGAAGAGGTCCCCCCCGAGGCGGCGGACTTCATGGGAGATACCCTCCACCCCGTCCTCCAATATACCATCGGCGAAATCGAGCCCTGGCTGAAGGAGCAGGCACGGAACGTTATTCACGTCTTCTACGACTACATCGAAGGACGAAATGATACTTTAAGCCTAATAATCCCTCTGGAAGAGAAGGTTCAAAACTTCCGGGACAACCTGCTGGACGCCATCCTGACCTCGCCCCCAGCCGAGCTGTTAGGCCTTGACGCCGAAGAGATAGAGGCCGAGTTTAACGTATACTTCGACCAGATTGATGAGGAGATACCGTCAGAGATTGATCTCGAGGAAATCCTGCTCGGCGAAGAAACCGTGGAACAAATCGAGCGAGCCCGACAGTATGTCGGCTACTTCAACACCGGCTTTATCATGCTGATTGCCTTCTGCCTGCTATTAATCCTGCTCATTATACTGGTCTACCGCGAGGTGAAGGGCAGCTGCCGCCAGATAGGCATAACCTTCCTAGCCGTCGGCGTCGTCAGCCTGGTGGGTGCCTTCGTCGCCCGCAGCATCGCCAACAGCCAGCTGGCCACTATTGATATGCCCGCTACCCTCCAGGCGTGGGCGCCAAACGTTGTCTTCGACGTGCTCCTGCCACTGGGGATATACGCCATCGGGCTTATCGCGGTGGGAATCGCTATGACCGTCGTCTCCTTCGTCTACAAGCGGGACGAATACTCGGACTACTATTACTAAGGCTTCTTCCTCCCCCCTCCCCTCTCCACGATTAGCTTTAAGCCCCTTTGCCCGACCACGGTCACTTCTTCGCCGGTGTTTATCTTCCGGCCCGCCGACTTCGCCTTCCAGAGCTCGCCCTTGATTCTGACCATACCCTCTGGGTCGAGGCGCTTGACCACTTCTCCCCTCATCCCCAGCATGTCGGCTAAGCCGCCTTCGGGCTTTCTCCTCAAGGCGCGAGTGCCCATGTGGTAGCTGAAGACGGCAAAGCTCGCCCAGGCCAGCATAATGATGACGAG
>JASFEJ010000070.1:0-7328 GCA_050124895.1 Dehalococcoidia bacterium | reverse complement strand
CGGCAGGCCGGTCTATGGGGGAGGGTCGGGCTATCCGATTCAGGGGATAGCCGGCGTCTCCGGGACACATACTTACTGGATGGCGCTGGCCATCGGGGTTGCCTCAATTTTCCTGATGCGCTATATCCTGAGCTCCAAGCTGGGCTCGGGGCTGGCGGCTATCCGTGATAACGAAAATACCGCCGCCAGCAGCGGCATAAACGTCTTCAACCTGAAGTTGAGCTCCTTCGTCATCGCCGCCTTCATAACGGGACTGGCCGGCGGCATTTACTACGTCTACCAGGGCTTTATCGAGCCGGTCAGCGCCTTCAACGTGAAGTGGCTGGTTATAGTAATGCTGGCTACCGTTATCGGTGGGGAAGGCACCGAAGAGGGGCCGATTCTGGGCACGATTGTCGTCGTCGTTTTGTACTTCCTGCTGGCCCGGTACGCCGACATCAGCCTGATTATACAGGGTTCCATACTGGTGGGCATAATGTTGCTGGCGCCGCAGGGTATTATGGGCTTTGTCCGTAAGACGCGACCTTACCGTTCCCTGTTGCAGTGGGCTGGCCGTCGCCGTGGTAAGTAGTTCTGAGGCTGTTACTCCACCCACCGCATATATAGCGTACGTCTTTCTAACCCACCCTGCCCACCCTTAGAGGGGATTCTCCCTCTAGAATTCCTTCTGGGTTACGGTCACTCCACCCCGCCTTGTTGTGCACAGGTCTTTCGTCCCACCCAATACCCACCCTACAAGGGTTGAACCCTTATAAATCTCTTATCTGAGATACGCCCCGAGTCCCCGCTTTTGGGAGGAGGGGGGGATACCCTCAGGTTAAGGAGTTTACTCATTTAGGTAGGGATACTCATGTAATACCACCCGCCTTGGATTGGCGGCCTGCCTTGGATTAAAGATAGCCTTGGCTTGAAGGGGGATAGCTGGCTCTGGTAAGATTAAGCGGAGGTATTAACCCTATGAGCACTATTAGCGTTTTTCTCGCTGAAGACCATGTCATTACGCGGGAGGGTATCCGCCGACTCCTGGAAGCGGAGAGTGGGGTAACGGTGGTGGGTGAGGCTGGCGATGGGGAGGAGGCGGTGCAGATGGTCAGCGAACTCAAGCCCGACGTGGTGATAATGGATGTCGCCATGCCCAAGCTGAACGGCATCGAAGCCACCCGGGAGATAAAGCTGAATAACCCCCGAACGGCGGTGCTTATCCTGAGCGCCTACGACGACGACGAATATGTCTTCGCCCTGCTCAAGGCCGGGGCGGCCGGCTATCTCTTGAAGAGTGTCAGCGGCGACGAGCTGACCCGAGCCATCCACGCCGTCTATAAGGGCGAGCCGGTGCTCGACCCGGTGGTGGCGCGCAAGGTGGTCAACTATTTCCGCTTGCCGGGCAAGGTGAAGGGTCTGGAGAAGCCCTCCGAGCACTTAAGCGAAAGGGAGACCGATATCATCAAGCTGGCGGCGCGGGGGATGACCAACAAGGACATCGCCGACAAGCTGCACTTAAGCAACCGCACCGTGGAGGGGCACCTGAGGACTATCTTCAATAAGCTGGGGGTCGGCTCTCGCACCGAGGCCGTCCTCTACGGGTTGAGGAAGGGCTGGCTCACACTGGAAGAGCTGCCCTAAGTCGGGGGGAGCTATGCCGCAGAGTTTGCCGGGTTCGGAGATGCTGGCCAAGATTATCGATGGCTCTTCTATTTCCTCTTTCGTCATCAACCAGCAGCATAAAGTCATCTACTGGAACACCGCCCTGGAGGCGCTTTCGGGCATAGAGCGGGACAAGGTTATCGGCACCGACCAGCAGTGGCGGCAGTTCTATGCCGAGAAAAGGCCGACCCTGGCCGATTTTATCGTCGACGGCGCGCCTTTGAGCGAGATTGCCGCCTACTACCCGGAGCAACACGGGGAGTCGAGCCTTATCGAGGGCGCCTATGAAGCCGAGGACTTTTTCCCCGACATCGGCGAGGAGGGGAAGTGGCTCCACTTTACCGCCAGCCCCATCAAAGACAACAACGGCGAAATCATCGGCGCCATCGAGACGCTGGAGGATATCACCGAGCGCAAGAAAGCCGAGGAAGCGCTGCACGAATCGGAGAAGAGCTTCCGCGCCCTCTTCGAGGGGGCTTACGACGCCATCTGGTCGCACGACCTTGAGGGCAATATCCAGACGGCCAACCGGGCCGCCGCCAAGCTCAGCGGTTACCCCGTGAAAGAGCTGCTGCGGATGAACGTGAAGTCTTTTATGGACGAGGAGAGCCTGGCGCTGGCGCGGGAGGTGGGGCAGCGGCTGATGCAAAACCTCCGCGTGAAGCTGCCCTACGAGCTGAGGCTGATTAAAAAAGACGGCACCGAGGCGATATGCATGGTCTCGACCAACCTGGCTAGCAGCGACGCTGAGCCCAAAGGCTTTCACAATATCGCCCGCGACGTAACCCAGCAAAAGCGGATGCAGGAGAATTTGCGCTACTACCTGCAGCAGATTACCCGGGCGCAGGAAGAGGAGCGCAAGCGCATCGCCCGCGAGCTTCACGACGATACCGCCCAGCTCCTCGGCTCTCTGTCCCGGCAGCTGGACAACTTCGTACGCAAGAATTCGTGCCTGGACTCCAACGAGGTCTTGTTCTTAAAAGACCTGCAGGCCCAGCTCAACCAGGGGGTACGGGGGGTGAACCGTTTCGTGCAGGACTTGAGACCTTCGCTGCTCGACGATTTGGGCTTGATTCCGGCTTTGCGTTCGTTGATTAAAAACCTGCAGGAGTACGACGGCATCGACAGCAAGCTGGGGGTACTCGGTGACGAGAAGCGTTTCCCGCCCGAATTCGAGTCTTCGCTCTTCCGTATCGTCCAGGAGGCGCTGAACAATATCCGGCGGCACGCTAAAGCTACGGAGGCCACCGTGGTCATCGATTTCAGCGGCGACAAGGTTAAGGTAGCTATCAGCGACAACGGGCAGGGCTTCGAGCTGGCGGGGGGAGTGGACGACCTGCCCCGCAGCGGTAAGCTGGGGCTGGTGGGGATGCAGGAGAGGGCCAGGCTATTGGGCGGCACGCTTGAGGTACAATCAAAGCCGGGCAAAGGCACGACCATAATCATAGAAGTGCCGGGGTGAGATGCCGCAGACTTGCGAGTCTCCCCAATCTCCCCACTCTGTTAGCGTAAGTTTTATTTTCCCACCCAATGCCCGCCCTATAGAGGTTAGACCTCTATAAACTCCTTATTTGGGATACACCCCATATCCCCCAAAAGAGAGGGGTGGAGTGGCCGTAACCCCAGAAGGAATTCTAGAGGGAGAATCCTCTCTAAGGGTGGGTAGGGCGGGTCATAAAAACGTACGCTAAACAAGGTGGGGTGGTAGGGATAAAAAGTAGACGCGGGCTATCTAGTCCAGCGCTTCCCGCAGCCCCTTGATAAACTCCCCCACCTTCCCCATATCCCCCTCTTCCATGAGCTGGATGATGCGGCTGCCCACAATGACCCCGTCGGCGATAGCCGCCACCTGCTTTGCCTGCTGCGGCGTCGAGATGCCGAAGCCGACGCAGAGGGGCTGGCTAGCCGCCTTTCTCACCCTGGCCACGAACGCCGCCAAATCGGCGGGCAGGCTATCGCGGGCGCCGGTGACCCCCGTCACTGATACTAGGTAGATAAAACCGCGCGACCTTTGCCCCACCAGCTTGATGCGCTCCTCGGGGCTGGTGGGGGCCAAGAGATAGATGAGGTCGAGGTCTTGCTTTTGGGCGATTGCCTCCAAATCGGCGCCTTCCTGGGGGGGGAGGTCGGGGATGATTAAGCCGTCGACGCCGGCGCTGACGCAGGCACTACAAAACTCCTCTAATCCAAAGTGAAAGACGGGGTTATAGTAGGTCATAAAGACGAGGGGGATGTCCACCTTCTTCCTTAATCTCCTGGCGACGTCGAGACATATATTGATATTGACGCCTTTCTGCAGGGCGTTGTGGCTCGACCGCTGGATGGTGACGCCGTCGGCCAGCGGGTCGGAGAAGGGTATGCCCAGTTCGACGATATCGGCACCGTTTTGGGCCAGCAGCGGGACGACCTCTAAAGTGGCTTCGATATTGGGATAGCCCACGGTGACGTAGGGGATGAGGGCTTTGCGCTTGGTATTGCCGAAGACGTTGGTAATCCTGTTCATAGCTCCACCCCTAGCTCTCTGGCCACGATGTCCATGTCCTTGTCGCCGCGCCCGGAGAGGTTGACCACGATAATTTGCTCTTTGCTTAACGTTTTAGCCATCTGGGCGGCGTGGTAGATGGCGTGGGCGGGCTCCAGGGCGGGAACGATGCCCTCGGTCTTACAGAGCAGCTGAAATCCCTCCAGGGCCTGCTGGTCGTCTACAGCGACATACTCAGCGCGCTGGCTGTCTTTTAGGTAGCTGTGCTCGGGGCCGACACCGGGGTAGTCCAGGCCCGCCGAGACGCTGTGCGTCTCCCGAATCTGGCCGCCCTCATCCTGAAGAACATAAGATTTTGTGCCGTGAAGAACGCCCACCGTGCCCGCCATCAAAGGGGCGGCGTGAAGGCCGCTTTCGATTCCTCTGCCCGCCGCCTCGACGCCGACAAGCTTAACGTCCTCATTCTCCAAAAAGGGATAAAAGATGCCGATGGCGTTGCTGCCGCCGCCGACGCAGGCGACGATGTAATCAGGTAGGCGTTGGTATCCCGCCAGCATCTGCTCCTTTGTCTCTTTGCCGATGACCGACTGGAAGTCCCGGACCATGGCGGGGTAGGGGGCGGGGCCGACCACCGAGCCCAGTAGGTAGTAGGTATCAGGGTTGGTCACCCAGTCGCGGATGGCTTCATTAATCGCGTCCTTCAGGGTGCGGCTGCCGCTGGAGACCGGCCTGACCTCGGCTCCCATCAGCCTCATCCGAAAAACGTTGAGGGATTGGCGCTGGACGTCTTCCTCACCCATGTAGACGAGGCACTCCAGCCCCAGCATGGCGCAGATGGCGGCGGCGGCGACACCGTGCTGGCCGGCACCGGTCTCGGCGATGATTCTTCGCTTGCCCATCTTCTTGGCCAGAAGCCCCTGTCCCAGGGCGTTGTTAATCTTGTGAGCGCCGGTATGCGCCAAATCTTCCCGTTTGAGCAAAATGCGGGCACCGCCGCAGTGCTCGGTCAGGCCACTGGCCGAATAAAGCGGCGTCGGCCGACCCGAATAGTCGCGGGATAGTTTCTCAAAATCCTGCCAGAAAGCCTGGTCGTCCTTTGCCTTTTGGTAGGCTTGGCTAAGCTCGTCGAGTACGGGCATCAAGGTTTCGGGGACGAACTGCCCGCCGTAGTCACCGAAATAGCCTCTTTCCTTTTTCATAGGCCTGTCTCCTTAAGGTAGGCGTTGAAGTTGCGCTTCATCTCTTTAATGCTGTCGCCGCCGAACTTCTCCAGCATGGCTTCGCCCAGGACCAGCGCCAGCATGGCCTCGGCGATGACGCCGGCGCGGGGCACGGCGCAGATGTCGGAGCGCTCCACGCTGGCCTTGGCCGGATTATGGGTGGATGTATCCACCGTCTCTAAGGGATTACCGAGCGTTGCAATCGGCTTGTGGTAGAGGCGGCAGACGATGTTTTCGCCGTTAGACACGCCGCCCTCAATGCCACCGGCGTTGTTGGTGGGGCGGGTGAAGCCTTTGTCGTAGCCGATGGCATCCTGAAACTCGGAGCCGAACATAGCCGCGCCTTGGATTCCCTGGCCGATTTCCACTGCCTTGGCTGAAGGAATGCTCATCAGGCTTTGGGTGATTCGGCCGTCGAGGCGGCGGTCGTAGTGCATAAAGCTGCCTAAGCCCACAGGGACGCCTTTAGCCATGACCTCGATGACACCGCCCAGCGTGTCTTTTTTGGCTCCGGCCTGCTCGATGGCCTTTTTCATCCTGTCCGAGGTCGTCGCATCAATACAGCGAATATCGGGGTCGCTGCCGAATACCTCAGCCACCTCGTCAAAAGTATAGCCTTGGCGTGCTAAGACCACCGAGCCAATCCGGACGGTGTGGCTGGCGATTCTAATATCGAACTCGGCCAGCAGCTTTTTGACGGCCGCCCCCGCCATCACCCGGGAGACTGTTTCTCTAGCACTAGCTCTTTCCGAGATGTTCCTGATGTCGTCCTGGCCGTACTTCAGGGCTCCGGCCAAATCGGCGTGGCCGGGGCGGGGGGTGGTTATCTTGGGCGATGGTTTCTCTATTTCCTCTAAGTCCATCACGTCCCGCCAGTTGGCGAAGTCCAGATTTCTGACCATCAGGGCGACGGGGCTGCCCAGCGTCTTGCCGTAGCGAACGCCCGACAGTATTTCGGCCCTGTCTTTTTCGATGTTTTTTCGGCCTCCACGTCCAAAATCGGAGTGGCGGCGTTTCAGCTCCTTATCGATGTCGGCGACGCCGAGCCTAAACCCGGCGGGTAGGCCCTCGATGATGGCCAGGCAGGCGGGGCCGTGAGATTCTCCGGCGGTTAGAATGCGTAACATAGCTATCCTCCTCCAAGAGCTTGAGTTAGCACCGACTCCATGACTTTTATTGGAGCCGGCTGGCCGGTGAAAAGCTGGAACTGTTGGGCGGCCTGGTAGAGCAGCATTTTATAGCCGTAGACGACGTTGCCGCCCTTGGCTCTGGCTTCTCTAAGTAAGCGCGTTTTTTTGGGGTTATAGACGATGTCGAAGACGGTGAGTTGAGGGTGTAAAAATTCCTGGGGGACGATGGTTTCCTCAGTATTGGGCGACATGCCCACCGTGGTGGCGTTGATTAAGATGTCGGCTTTGGAAACAAGCGCTATTTTGTCCAGTCCGCCGTAGTCCTCGGCGCCAACCTTTTCCGCCAGCTCTCTGGCTTTGGCCTCGGTGCGGTTTAAGATTATCAGATTGACCTTTTTCTCTTTAAGGGTATTGGCGATGGCCAGCGCCGCCCCGCCACTACCGACGAGGACGACTTTCTTGCCGCCGACGCTGGTTAGTTCCTCCAACACTTTTAGGGCGGCCTCGCCGTCGGTGTTGTAGCCAGTCAACCGGCCGTTGTCATTGACGATGGTGTTAACGGCACCGATGGCTTTAGCGGCATCGTCGATACGGTCGAGGTACGGTATGACTTTGACCTTATGGGGGGTGGTGACACTGACCCCCCGTATATTCTGCCTTTTTATATCCGCTATCGTTCGCTTAATATCGCTGGTACGCAGGGCGATATAGGCGTAATTTAAGCCCAGCGCCTTATAGGCGGCGTTGTGGATTATAGGGGAGAGCGAATGCTCGACGGGGTCGCCGATAAGGCAGCAGATTCGGATGTTGACGATGGCCTCGGCCACCGCTTCCGGGGTCTTATTCTCGGTG